>JAMOMX010000341.1 GCA_027066935.1 Sulfurimonas sp.
GGACAAATGCCCTTGGGGTGCGCCGAAGCTAGAATCTTTTATTAAACTCTTGCTTCTTCACGGCGGTTTAGATACGCCCAGTTTTCATCTACTCTTGTTTGCCATTCACCAATTAGGTGTTTGTACTGATCTTTAAACAAGTGCTTGAAACGACCTTGTGCAGCTAAGTACTCTTCAACTGGAACAACATTTTTAGGTCTATAAGTGATATTTAATTCACGACCCTCAATGATTTCATATAGTGGAAAAACCAATGAATCAGTTGATAAATCAGATAAAAGCATAGTGTCTTTTGGATCAAATTTCCACTCAGTAGTACATGCAGAAACTGCATTTATAAATACAGCACCCTCAGTTGCAAAACCTCTTTGAACTTTTTTAACCAAATCTTTCCATTTATTTGGAGCAACTTGAGCAGCATAAGGGATGTTATGCGCACCCATAATACCCATTAAATCTTTTTTATTCATCTCCTCACCATAAGAGATAGATCCAGCAGGTGAAGTTGTAGCAGATGAACCAATAGGTGTAGAACTTGAACGTTGTCCACCAGTATTTGCATATACTTCATTGTCAAGAACAACATACATCATATCGTGATTTCTTTCCATACAACCAGAAATCCACTGAAGACCAATATCGTAAGATGCTCCATCTCCACCAAAAGCAATAAACTTAGGTGTACGCTCTGGTTGCTTTAGGCGACCTTTAGTCTTTAATGCTTTATACATTGATTCAGCACCTGCAATAGCAGTTGAACAATTCTCAAAACCGATATGAATCCAAGAAGCATCCCAAGATGTATATGGATAAACCGCAGTACAAACCTCTAAACAACCTGTTGAAGCTGATAGAACTAAATCATCATTTGTTGCATTTAATATTTCACGAACAATGATAGAGTGAGCACAACCAGGGCATAGAACATTTGCGCCCTCAAAACGGTCAGCCGATGTTGAAAACTCTTTTAAATTTTTAATCTTTTTTATTTCACTCATACTGATTTCCTATAAATAAGCTAGTTTCGGTCCACGAACACCGATAAACTGTTGTTGTTTAGTAAGTACTTTACCAGCATCAGCGTTTGCTTGAAGCTCATTGTAAAGATCTACTATGTGAGTCTTTGTCAAGTCACGACCACCAAGACCATATATATATCCACTTAATAACATTTTAGTATCTGTATTAAATAATGAGCCAGCTATTTCGTTAAATAACATACCAGCAGCACCACCTGGAGCCGATCTATCAAGTGCAGCTACAGCTTTAACATTTTTTAAAGCCTCTCCTATCTCAAAGAATGGAAATGGTCTTACGATACGAAGTCCAACTACACCAACCTTAAGACCTTTTTCTCTTAATTCAGTAACAACTTCACGAACAGTTTCAACTGAAGTACCCATACAAACGATAGCAAGTTCAGCATCATCCATGTCGTAGCATTCTACTTTATTGTACTTACGACCTGTTAATTTTTCAAAATCTGCAAAAGCTTGATCAATTTTACCAGGAACAACACTCATCATATCGTTATGTTGACGAGCTTTATGTTCAAAATGCCAATCTTCTTCAGTTTGAACACCATGAGTTACAGGATGCTCAAAATCCAACATATCATTCATCGGTTTAAATGTACCAACAAAATTAAATGCAACATCGTCTTTCAAAGTGTGAACACCTTGAGCTGTATGAGAAGTTAAAAAACCATCTTGATTAATAATAGAAGGCATTCTAACATCATGATCTTCAGAAACCTTAAAAGCTATCATATTTAAATCATAAGCTTCTTGTGGAGAAAATGCATCAAATTGAATCCAACCACTATCGCGGCATAGATACATATCTGAATGATCACCATTAACATTTAGCGGAGCTGCTAATGCACGATTTACTATATTTAAAATAATTGGTAAACGCATACCAGCTGCTTGATAAAGTGTCTCAACCATCAAAGCAAGACCTTGCGAAGATGTTGCAGTTGCAACACGACCACCAGCTGCAGAAGCACCGATACATCCTGACATTGCTGCATGTTCAGACTCAACCATTACAAATTCACCCTCAACATAGTTATCTGACTTGAATTTTGCATAACCCTCAACAATAGGAGTTGATGGAGTAATTGGGTAAGCAGGAACAACATCAACTTGACACTGTCTTAGTGCTTGTGCTGCTGCATGATTACCATCCCATACTTCAATATCTCTTAATTCCATTTTATCAAATGCCATCTCTACTCCTCCTCATCTTTTGCAGGCCATTTTGCCAACTCTGCTTCTTCATCTGCGTAATCTATGAACATTAAAAGTGATTTTGGATTTGTTGGACAAACTTCAACACAAATTCCACAACCTTTACAATGGTCCATATCTATACCTATCATCTTTTTATCTCTTGCAATTATAGAAACATCTGGACAATATATCCAACAAAACTGACAATCTATACAATAGTCTTTATTGAAAACTGGTTTAACAATTCTCCAATCTGAAACATTTGCATTGTATGAATTATTTTCTGAATATTTACGATCAGCTTGCGGTGTACCTGCTATATCATCAATAGCTCCATCAAATGAGCGAAGCATTGCTCCGATTTCAAATTCATCCCATCCTTTATATGCCATCATCAGCCCCTTATTTTACTTCATCATAAGCGCGTTGGATTGCTACCATATTCGCGTCTATAATTTTTTGTGGTAATTTTGCAAGAACCCTATTCATACTTTTTTTAAAAAATTCTATATCATACATATCAGAGATTTTCATAAAAGCACCAAGCATCGGTGTATTTGGGATTGGACGCCCAATGGTATCTTTGGCAATTTGAATACAGTCAACTGTATAAACCTCTTTGCCTTCTAATTTTGGTTGAGCTTTAATAAGTTCTTCTGTACTTAAATGGGTTGTAATAATATACTTTGTAGTATCTTTGTGATTAATTGTAACATCTGTCGTTATTGCTAACGCGGGATCTATGACAAAAACATAATCTGGTTTCATATATTTTTCGTGATTCATAACTACTTTATCATCAACACGATTATAAGCCGTCATCGAAGCTCCACGCTTAGCAGACCCATAAAATGCGAATGCCTGAACATGTTTACCTGTTGTAGAAATAACATCAGCTAAACCTTTAGCACCTGTTACAGCACCCTGACCAGCACGGCTATGCCATCTAATTTCTAGCATAAAATCTCCTTAATTACTATAAGTAATCTCTAATTTAGTTTATGTATTCTAGGCAACTTGCTCTTAAATTTAGCTTTGATGAACTGTTTTATTCACATTGTTTAAATTTTGTAATTTTTATACTCATTTATATGGTAAATAACTTCTAAAATTTCATTGAATATATTGTATTTTATATCAATAATTCTTCTTTTTTAGCGTATCCATTTAAAAGTGTAACTGATTTTATTTTCCCCATTATTTAGACGAATTATATCAAGCTTAATATTGCTAATCTTCTAGTTTAATAAAACCATATATCTCAAAGTTTAACTAAATGCTTAAATATAATAAAAAAGATACCTACATACTATATAATAGACTTCACTAAAAATACCAACTAAAGTTTTTACAATTATCATATTATATTAGCTAAAGAAAATTAAACAATTTTTTAAAAAATTTAATTCTTAAATCATAGTAAGATCACACAATAAAAAAAAGGTAAACGATGTTATTTTAGTTACTTTTAGCAAGTGTGGCAAAATCTATCTCTTGAACTAATTTATCATCATCTTTTTTCTTATCTTGTTCATAGTTACCAGTAGTAAAAGTGTACTCGCTTTTTTTCAAAATACACCCTTTTATTCCAGGTTCGCAAGTTAGACTCAAAAGTTTACAATGGCCCTTATAATCATGTTGACAACTCCAACCCATAATCCCCTCTTTTTATATGAATTATAACAAGATTTGAACAATTTAAGCACACTAGTTATATACTAATACAGGTAAAGTTTACAAAGGGTTCAATATGGCAAAAAAAGAAAAAAGAATAAAAAAAGAAGATAGAAGAAAAAATGATAAAGACAGAAGAGAAAAAAATATAGATACTAAAGTTAGAATTTGGAAAAAAGCAGAAACCATCGCTTATGAAGAGGAGCTACAAAGATTACAAGTAGAGCTACTTAAGTTTCAAAACTATGTAAAACAAAAAGGTCTTAAAATATTGATGATATTTGAGGGTCGAGATGCTGCTGGAAAAGGTGGCACAATCAAAAGAATAACAGAACATCTAAATCCAAGGGGTGCAAGAGTTGTTGCACTAGAAAAACCTAATGATAAAGAGGTTTCTCAGTGGTATTTTCAAAGATATGCAAAACACCTTCCATCTGCTGGAGAGATAGTGTTTTTTGATAGAAGTTGGTATAACCGCTCTATGGTTGAGCCAGTTATGGGATTTTGTAGTGAGAGAGAACATCATAAATTTTTAAAAGATGCACCGGCATTTGAAAAAATGTTGGTTGATGAGGGTATTCAGATATTTAAGTTTTATTTTTCTGTCTCTAAAAAAGAGCAAGCAAAAAGATTTAAAGCAAGAGAAACTGATCCGTTAAAACAATACAAACTTTCTTCAGTTGATAAAGAATCTCAAAGATTATGGAACGAATATTCATTGGCTAAATTTATGATGCTTAGTGCTACCCACACTGAGGCAGCACCATGGACAATAGTAAAAAGTGATAATAAGAAAAAAGCTAGAATCAATGCTATAAAACATATTTTAAATTTTGTAGAGTATGAAGATAAAATATCTTCTAAGGAGATTATAGTTGATAGAGAGATTATAATTTTTGGAAGAGATGAAGCTATCTCTATGGAGAGAAAATTTAAATTTTCACTTAAAAATTAATATCACTATTTTACACTAAAAGATGGGGATTGGTATTATATAGCTTTTAAAGTTTTTATGATAATATATTTTAATCAATTGTAGGGAAAATATATTTTGAAAAAAAGACCACTCTACTTTAGTGCAATATTTTTATTGACAAGTTTATTAAACAGCTCAGATTCAGTATTGCCAAATGACAATCAATACTACAAGTTTAATGAAAATAATGTAGAGATAATTTATCCAAAAGAGCATCTAAAGCTTGCTGAACATACTAGAAGTGTTCAAACACAACTACATAAAGATTATGAAAAGTTTTTTAACTGGAAACTAGATGAAACACTTTATGTTGGTCTTGTATCATCAAAAAGCCAAATAGCAAATGGCTTTTCAACTCAATTTCCAAACAACAGACAAATAAACTATATTGGTGGAACAGAGCTTATTGATTATTTTAGTGTTACCTCTTGGCTAGATACACTGCTTTATCATGAAACATCTCATAACTATCAAGTTAACATCAAAGACAATCCAGTATCAAAAACTCTACATTATATTTTTGGAAATGGCAATTTTATCCCTATTATTCCTATATGGACATTGCCAAATATCTTTATCAACTCTTTTATGTTAGAAGGAAATTCTGTACTAAACGAATCTTGGCATGGAAATGGTGGTAGACTTTATAGTGGTAGATTTAAAGTACAAACCATACTTCAAGCTGCATCAGGAAATATTGTAGCAGAGAGTGTCTATAATCAAAAAATAAGTTTTCCATATGGAGATATTTACTACATTCAAGGTGGATTTTACAACTATTATTTAGCTGAAAAATATGGTTTAAAAAAAATTAATAGTTTTTTTAAATACTATTCAAAACACTATTTATGGCCATTTTTCGTAAACTCTCCAATGACAGATGCTATTGGTATAAACTTTGAAAACTCATTAGATAATTTTGCAAAAGAGTATGCATCTAAAGCAAAACATCTATCTTTAGTAGATGGAAAATTTATAGCTACCTCGCAATTTTTTAACTCACTCTCAAGCAACAAAGATGAAATTTTCTTTTTAACAAACGAGAGTGGAGTTAGAGCACCTGAACTTATTATAATTAATAAAGAAGACAAAACAGTAGATAAAAAAAGAGAGTCTTATCTAAGTGGTAAAGTTATTAAGGTTGGTGATAAATACTTATCACAAGCTAGTTATCAAACTTCACTAACAACTATTCATCAAGGTCTATTTGATAGTGATGCTATTGTTAAAGATAAAACTAAATCTAAAATGGTTCAAGGTTATCTTAGTAGTGCAAAAATGGTTTATTTTGATGTGCCTAGCTCATTTGATCAACCACAGCTATATGTTGGTAGTGAGTTTTATGCACAAGTCAACTCTTCAGTTATTATAGATAAAAAGGACAATCTTTACTACTTTAAACAAAATGGCAAAACAAGAACTCTCTATAAAAACAAAACTCCCCTTTATTCTTATAAAGGTTTTTATGGCATTGTTAGTGATGTTGACTCAAACGGTAGTGTTTATTTTATAGCTAACTCAGAATATGGCTCTACACTATATAGATATAAAGATGAAAAAGTAACTAGAGCTCATAAGTCCGATAATATCATAGAGGTAAGGCTAGTTAGCGATAATGAAGTTTTAGTTGCAGCTATAAGTGAAAAGAATTATTATTATGTTATTAATGACTTAACAACAATACAAAAAGAACCGTTTGAAACTAAGTTATTTTTTGAAGATAAAGAATATTATGATAACAACAAAGATATTAATATAACTAAGGTTGACTTTACCCCTTTAGATTTATCTAACCCCTATTCACCTTTGAAAGATTTAAACTATAGTGGAAGTAATATATTTTTAGATAGTTCTAAAACAATAAGTTTTGCCATGAATTTTGAAGACCCACTAACACAAAATAAACTACAGCTAAACATGGTACAAGATAGCGATAATACTCTTTTGCTAGGGGCAGGATATACAAACTCTGAAGAGCTAATACAATACTCACTATATGGCTATGGTGTACTAAACAATGGCAGCGTAGATAAAACAAGGGATACAGGGGTTATTTTAAATGCATATATCCCAATCTATAAAAAGGGTAGACAAAACGCATATATATTTGCTAGTTACTATCAAGATTATAGTATAGAAAACAGAGACCCAATAAATTTAAGTTTTAATTTTTATAAATATGCAAGTTATGGTTATTCTATGTATTCAAACTATCTAAATCTTATTAGTTTTTATGGAAGTTATGAAAAAGACAATAAAGTTTATGGAAGTAAATATAGTTATAAGCAGGATTTACCTTACGAATTTTATATAGGTCTAGATGCAAAATATTCAAAATCTTTAAGCGACACAAAGGGTGTAAAACTAGCTCGCTTAGCCTATGAAGAAGATAGTGATCCAACAACTATATATATGTCAACAATGGATGAAAACTATTGGTATTTAAATAGTGCTGGATATATAGAGATATCATTGAAAAAAGTTATCAACTTATCTAGCTACTGGTTTACATTCCCTATATCTTTGCAAAGAGAATCTATATATGCAAATTTTCGCCGATACAAACTAGAAGATAAAACTGGTAATAACTACACTCCAAGTGAGGCAACTATTGGGATGGAGTTTAGATTGATCTATTTCAATAAGTTGCCTCTGTCATTGTTTATAGAACAAACATATAGCGATGCATGGTTTGTAAAAGACAAAAAAAGAACTAGAATTTATTTTAATGTGAGTTTTTAATTTAATAAATTTGTGATTTAAAAGAAATTACGCTACAATTGCGGTTCAAATTTAAAAGAAAGTGGGTGATGTGATATGCCAGGAATAGTACTTCGTTCAGATGATAACTTTGATGCATCTTACCGCCGTTTCAAGAAACAGACTGACCGTAACTTAATCGTTACTGAAGCTCGTGCTCGCCGTTTCCATGAAACGGAAACTGAAAAGCGTAAGAAATTCAAAATAGCTTCTCGTAAGAAAATGCTTAAGCGTCTTTATATGATGAGACGTTACGAATCACGCCTATAAGACTTAGCCCTTTGGGGCTATATCTTCTATATTTTCATTAAAACACTTCAATTAACTTCAACTCTTTAAAAAAATTTAAATTTTCCCATACATTTCATTATAAAACTTTAATGCGTACCTATCACTCATACTTGCTATATAATCAGCAATAACACGGTGTTTTCTTCTTGTTTTTAACTGAGCATAATAAAATTTTGGAAGCATCTTTTCCTCCTCCATTAAACCATTGTATATACCAACAACAGCTTGTTTTCCAGAGTACATCTTTCTAACTATATTTTTATGTTGATACATTTTTTCAAAAAGTAATTTTTTAAGTTTTTTAATCTTTGTTTCAAGCTCTGGCGCAAAACCTACTGGTATCTCTGTTTTTGCATCGTAAGTAGCACTAAATATTTGTGAATTGTCTATTTTATCTTTTGAGTAATCTAAAAGTGAATAAACAAGATGGTTTATAAGATGTGAGCTAAAACGATAACGAAACATCTCTTCTTCTTCACAAAAGATCCCCTCAGCTTCAACTTTTTGTAATATCTCTCTTGCTAATTCACTCTCTTTTAAATCATCAAAGTTTATCAAACCAGAATTTACACCATCATCAATATCGTGACTCATATATGCAAT
>JAMOMX010000342.1 GCA_027066935.1 Sulfurimonas sp.
AAGTTGCTCCAGATTATGAAACTAAACAATCTTACACCTTTAGTGCAACAGCAACAGACGAAGCAGGAAATAAATCTACACAAGCTATAACTATAAGTATACTAAATATTAACGAGTATATTGGATATGCACCAGTTATAACTTCATTAGCAACTGTATCTGTAAATGAAAACCAAACATCAGCATTAACAGCTACTGCTACAGATGCAAATGGTGAAACCATAACTTACTCTATAAGTGATGGTGACTCAGCAGAGTTTAGTATAGGTGCAAATAGTGGAGTTATAACCTTTAACGAAGCACCTGATTATGAGACTAAAACAAGTTATACTTTTACACTGACAGCTACAGATACTACTGATAGAAATACAACTCAAACTATAATTGTTGATATTTTAGATGTGAATGAGTATATTGCATATACACCAATTATAACTTCATCAGCAACTGTATCTGTAAATGAAAACCAAATATCAGCATTAACAGCTACTGCTACAGATGCAAACGGTGAAACTATTACTTACTCTATAAGTGGAGGCGATTCAGCAGACTTTAGCATAGATGCAAATAGTGGAGTTATAACTTTTAACGTGGCACCTGATTATGAGACTAAGACAAGTTATACTTTTATACTAACTGCTACAGACACTACAGCAAGAGCAACTACCCAAAGTGTAACTGTAAATATAAACAATATTGTAGAAGTTCCAACCTTAAGTGCATTTACAGGCTCTGTAGATGAAAATGCAACCATAGGAACAGATGTTGGAAATATAACTATCATAAGTATTGGTGACACAAACATAACCGCCTTTTCCATAAGTGACACTACAAACTTTGAAGTAAACGCAAGTGGATATATAAAAACTAAAACAACTTTTGACTATGAAAGTAACACAACTTATACACTAGAAGTAAACGCAACAAACTCAGCTGGAGATAGTGCAAATGTAAACTTAACTATAAATATAAACAATATTGGTGAATTTTACATAAAATCAGCAGTTTATGATAACAATGCAACAGCAACCCCAACAGATGACAAACTATACATCTACTTTGAGCAAAGTATAAATCCTGCTTCAATAGCAGCAGATATGAGTACAAACTATACCTTAGAGGGGACAGGTGTCATAGGTAGTGCATCAACAAGTGTCTATAATGATACAAGATTTCATCAACACATCATCTCACTAAACAATGATGGTTCAGCCTCTGCAGCTCTTGTAGCTAATGATACAAATGTATCTGTGTCTTCAAATGTACTTCAAGATACTTCAGGTAACTATACAATGTACGATGCTAATAAAACCACACTTAAGAAGTTTAGAGTTGTACTAAAAACAGGACAAACAGTTGTCTATACTGCAAATGATGATGGTACATATCAAAGTGGTAAAGCTAGAAGCTACACCGATAACGGACAGACAGTTACGGATAATGCAACTGGACTTATTTGGCAAAAAGAGGATGATAATGCTATAAGAAACTTCATAGATGCAGGAACTTACTGCGCTAGTATCATACTTGATGGTAACTCTGACTTTAGACTTCCAACCATAGAAGAATTAGTTGGGCTTACAGATAAAAATAGAAGTAATCCAGCAATTAATCCTATATTTATAAATACCAATAGCTCCTATTACTGGTCGTCTGCTACTTATGCGCCTAATACTACCTATGCTTGGTATGTTTACTTCTACGGCGGCTATGACTCTGCGGACGATAAGACTAGTACTTATTATGTTCGTTGTGTGCATTAGCGAAACAATTTGATTTTCTTGAAGGATTTTTATGAGATATGACAATTCACCAATATATCGTTCCTCTATAAGTATATATATAATAGATGAAGATTTAAGAAACTGCTCAAAAGAGTTAAAGCCATTTAAAAGTTTTAAACAGTTTAAAACTACCTTAAAACAGACAGTAGATGTTACCCTTATAGAACATCTCCCTTAAGATATAATGGATAGGTTATATGCAATTTTTTACAATCTTACATATACCCCGTTTACTACTTATTTATCAGATTTATTTGTAGGAGACGCAAGTTATACAAATAGTTATAACTTAGTATAAAAAACAGGAGTAATAGATGAAAATAATCCTTTTGATTATGATAGGACTTAGCCTGCTACAAGCAGACTACATAAGAGATAATACTAAAGAAGTAGTACTAGATACAACTACAAACTTAATGTGGCAAGATGATGCAGATGCAAAAACCATAACTAAAAATTGGTTAGATGCCATAAACTATTGTGAAACCTTAACCTTAGGTGATTTTAATGATTGGCGTTTGCCAAGCTTCAATGAACTATATCTATTAGCAGATAGAAATGTTTATAATCCAGCAATAAGTCCGATTTTTATAAATGTCAGCTCCCTTTATTGGTCGTCTACTACTTATGCACCTAATACTACAACTGCTTGGTTTGTTAACTTCGACGGCGGCCATGACTCTGTGAACTATAAGACTAATATGTATTATTTTCGCTGTGTGCGTTAAGTGAGACAATGATACTTTAGCTTGACTGGGAGTCTAAACCAGCAAGTTAATAAAAATTTAGACCTTAAATTAGCATACACCCGTGGTGCAAGGGTGAGAAAATATTTAGTTTTAATAATGGACATTCAGCAAAATGTAATTATATAAAAGCTTTAAGCATCACTATCATTAATCTCTAAAGTGTCCATAACCATAACATTACTAATACCCATTGCTACTTTTATCTTTTCTTCTATCTCTGCTGCTAATTTTGGTTCATCTTTAAACATTTGTTTAACATTTTCACGACCTTGACCCAATTTTTTATCTTCATAAGAGAACCATGCTCCTGATTTATCTACAATATCAAGCTTAACACCATAGTCAACCAACTCGCCCTCTTTAGAGATTCCCTCACCAAACATGATGTCAAATTCAGCTTGGCGAAAAGGTGGAGCTACTTTATTTTTAATAACTTTAGCTTTAACACGATTACCAATTTGGCTCTCACCTTGTTTTAATGAGGCTATTCTTCTAACATCTATACGGACAGATGCATAAAATTTTAGTGCATTTCCACCAGTTGTTGTCTCAGGAGAACCATAACCCATCATACCAATCTTCATACGAAGCTGATTGATAAAAATAACAGTACAGTTCATTTTACTCAAAACGCCAGTTAATTTTCTAAGAGCCTTAGACATCAAACGAGCCTGAACACCAACTTGTTGATCTGTCATCTCGCCCTCTAATTCAACTTTTGGAGTAAGAGCTGCTACTGAATCTATAACTATTAAATCAATTGCACCACTTCTAGCAATGGTCTCAACAATATCTAAAGCCTGCTCACCATAATCAGGTTGAGATACAAGTAGGTTTTCAACATCTACACCAAGATTTTTAGCATACCCTACATCAAGAGCATGTTCAGCATCTATAAATGCACAAACACCATCATTTTTTTGACACTCAGCTGTAATTTGAAGTGCTAAAGTTGTTTTACCAGAACTCTCAGGTCCATAAATCTCAACAACTCTACCTTGTGGAACTCCACCAATCCCAAGTGCTAAATCAAGCCCTATAGAACCTGTGCTAATGGATTTGATAGGTTCTATGTTTTTATCACCTAGACGCATTAATGCACCCTTACCAAATGCCTTATCTATTTGTTTCATTGCTAAGTCTAGCGATTTTTGTTTATTTGCGTCCATAATCTATCCCTTTGAAATATTTAAACAATTATATATTAAAAATATTTTTTATATAGAAAATATTGCATTTTGACATATTTTTATATATTTTCAATATAGATACTAAGTGCCACATTTAAATTTATGTCTTTTAATGGGTTTTGGTATTAAGATGAACTAATTGTATCATTTAGTATGTTATAAGTAACTTCTTTTATAATGATAATAAATAAATCTTGTAGTATAATACAATAAAAAAATTAGAAATTTATGTCAAAAAAAAATAAAAAAAAATCTAAAACAAATCAACAAATTAAAAAATACTTTGATGGTGATCCGTTTGATGTCGGGGTACAAAGAGTCAAAAGTGAGACATTAAGTGAATTGTTTCACTATTTGGGCATATACGAAATAGAACACTCTCGTGAATTATTGATTAAAACTATACGTATGGTTTGGTCTGAGGCTGATAATGTTTATCGTAAACTTATAGTTGAATTTTTTGCAAATGAGGGAGTTGTTTATCCATCTGACAAGACACAAAAACCAAGTGTTACAAGCTTAGATAAGCTAGATGAGATTTTACAAGAGTTTGATATAACTACAGAAGAATCGGCTATTATATATGCAGAGTTTGGAGATAAACGAGCTAAGAAAATCACTCATTCAAAGATAGAATCAAAAATCAAACATATTCGATTTGAAGTTAAAAAAACCGCTTTAGAGAAACAACTTGATGGTTCTTTTGATATTGATGATAGTTTTGAGTTTAATGCAAATATTCACTATGTTCTTTATGAGCAAAGCTTTTATAAAATTCATACTTTAAATACTCCTGTTTATAGTTATGAATATCTTAGTGAGAACGAGTTTGAGACAATAGTAACTAAAATTGAAGATGACAAAGAGATAACTCAAAAAAAATATCAAGCTAGTGTAAATAAATTTATTAAAGAGATTCCAAGTCCTCATCCCATTTTAAGTGAAAAAGAGATTATAAGTTCATTGCGTTCATCTCCTCCAAAATTTTTATCTCAATATCCATTAATAAAAGAAGATATATTAACCTCTATAATCTCAAAACACTTACCTTTAGTTTCGTTAGAGCTTCATGATGAAGAGTTATTAGTTTGTATTGATCAAACTATAAAATTACCAAATTCACACAAAGATTTTAAATATAAACTTGATTTACATATTGAGCTTAATTCACTTTTAAAAGATATTTGGAATGGTGAAAAACTTGATTTTAGTGAAGTTGTAAATGGTGCAAAACTTGAGCATGAAAACCAATTTTTAAAAGGGCTCTTAGATATTGTTGATGAGTGTAAGACTTATTCGACACAGTTAAACCTTAGTGAAGAGATTTTATATAAAAAAGTATATACATATTTGCTCGATATGCTCCCAATATCTTTAGTCATTAATTCAAAAATTGCTAAAAAAACTGTGCGAAAATTTATATATTCTATGCAAGAAGAAGTTTTAAAATTTCAAAGACAAGCACTTTTGGCTCAAACTATAAGAGATTTTAAAAACCTTTTTCCTCTTGCTCGTGGGATGAGACGAAAACTAACTCTTCATATTGGTCCAACAAACAGTGGAAAAACTTATGAGGCTATACAAAAGCTACAAACTGCTGATACTGGTTACTACCTTGCTCCACTTAGGCTTTTAGCATTAGAGGGTTATGAGGGATTAAAAGATAATGGGATTGATGCTTCACTTATTACTGGAGAGGAGCAAATTTTAGATGAGGATGCTACACATATTAGCTCAACTATTGAGATGCTTAATTTTGATGTAGATGTGGATGTTTGTGTGATTGATGAAGTTCAGATGATTGATGATTTGGACCGTGGTTGGGCATGGGCAAATGCCATTATTGGTGCACCAGCAAATGAGATTATTATGACAGGTTCACCAAATTCTAAAGATGCAATAATAGCACTTGCGGAGTATTTGGGAGAGGAGTTAGAAATAATCGAGTTTGAACGTAAAAATCCTCTTATATTGCTTGATACTCCTACAAGTGTACAAAATGTTAAAAAGGGAAGTGCGATTATTGCCTTTAGTAGAAAAGATGTGCTAAAACTAAAACAAAATTTCTCAAAAAATTTTAGTGTAAGTGTGGTTTATGGAAATTTATCACCTGAAGTAAGACGTGAAGAAGCAAGAAGATTTCGTGATGGCGAGACAGAGATTTTAATAGCTACAGACGCTATAGCTATGGGTTTAAATTTACCAATTGAAACTATATTATTTTCTAAAGCCGAAAAATTTGATGGGATATCTCAAAGAAATTTGATTCCTAGTGAGATACACCAAATTTCAGGCAGAGCTGGTAGGTTTGGTTTAAATGAAAAAGGTTTTGTTGGTGCTTTAAATATAGATGTATTAAAAATAATTCAAAAGAATTTTTACAAAGAGGACAAAGAGATAGTTGTACCTTTTAATGTGATGGCAAATTTGGGGCATATTAAACTTGTTTCTACTATTTTAGAGGAACATTCACTATATGAAGTTTTAAAGTTTTTTGTAAAAAACATGGTATTTAATGGACCTTTTGTAGCTTCAAATCTTGAGGATATGCTTGAAGTTGCAAAAATTGTAGATCAGTATAATTTAGATATAGCTACAAAATATCATTTAGCATGTGCCCCTTTAACACTAAAGTCACCACATATTATCTCAGCTTTTAATTCCTATGCACTCTCCTTAGAACAAAAAGAAGTTATACCATATGTAGCTACACCATTAGTTGGTAAACATGCTATTACAACACAAGATTTATTAAGAGCTGAGGATATGGTGAAAGAGATATCTTTATATTTGTGGCTTAGTTATCGTTTTAAAGATTACTTTTTAGATGAAAAAAAAGCAAGACTACAACGTGGAGTTGTAAACAAATATATAGAACATTCACTTCATCAACCTAGCTTTGTTCAAACTTGTAGGTTATGTAGTACACCACTACCGCATAATTCAAAACACAATATTTGTAATAGATGTTTTAGAAAAAATTATACAAGCCGTGGAGATAGCCATAGAGGGAGAAGGTAATAATAAATTACTACCTATTATTGTCGCCTTTTCGTCCATTTGCGCCTTGTCCACCACTTGCTTGTCTTGATTTCATAAATGCAGCTTTATTTTCTGGAGTCATCGCTTCAACTCTTGATCGCATCTCTGCTCTAAAGTCTTCTCTGTCTTCAGCAGAAACAGTACTTCTTAACTCAGTTAACTCATCCATTGATAATTGCGAGTAGTCCGCAGCCATTAAACTCATAGTCGCTAAAAACATAGCTAGACTTAATTTTTTCATAATATATCCTTTTATTGTTGTTTTAGTAAAAAAGAATCACCCTATATACGCTTGCAAAAATATAATGATGAAACTTTTAAAATGTTTCTTTGTCTTTAAAGATAGTGAAAGTATAAAACATAAGTGTTAGTGCAGTATTACTTGCATAAAAGATCGATTTTAAATTTAAAGGGAATAATTATTATATATTTTGTATGATACAAAATTACATTGTTTGGAAGAATTAATATGAAAGAAATTTTAAAAAAAACTTATGTCAAAGTTTCTATAATTATAATAATATTTTATACTATAGTTGGATTTTTATTATTGCCGTTTTTATTAAAAAGCTATTTAGGGGATATTACTCAAAAGTACCTAAATGCAAAGGCAAGTGTTAAGAGTGTATATTTTAATCCTTATACTTTTGAATTTAGTATTGAAGATTTTGTAATTTATGATAGTAATAATGATGTTTTAGGAGAGTTCTCTTTATTAGATGTCAATTTTAATACTCTTGGCCTATTTAAATCTAAACTATTATTTACAAATATTTATCTAAAAAATCTAAATCTTAATGTAGATATCAATAAAGAAAATATTTTTAATTTTGATAATATTAGTTCTCACTTAGCTAAACAAGACAATGAAGCAAAAGTAGAGACTAAAGAAGATACAAAAAGTAAAACTACTATTTTTATAGAAAAATTTCATTTAGATGATGCTACTTTTGCATTTGCTGATGATAGAGGGGATGAAAGTTTTGAAATAAAAAGTCATCCTTTTGATTTTATGTTAAACGACTTTTCAACAGCTGCACAAGAAGAGGGTGTGTTTGAGTTTATGATTGCTACTTATAAAACAGGACAAATAAAATCTAGTGCAAAAATAAGGACACTTCCATTTAAAGTTGAGGGAGATTTTAATATTATTGATTTTAATACAAATAAACTTTATGGATATTTGAAGAAAAATCTAGATTTTAAAGTATCTGGCGATAACATTAATGCTAATCTAAAATATGCAATATCGTATGAAAATTCATTGTTAGACATTACGTTGTCACAAATTATTTTAGACCTTAAAAAAATGAATTTTTCAGCAAATAAGAATGCTTTAGGGTTTATAAAACTAGATGCTGGTGTAGATAACATAAATCTAA
>JAMOMX010000343.1 GCA_027066935.1 Sulfurimonas sp.
ATTTATCTAAAAATCCTTTTATAACACCAACCCAAAACATTAATTTTCCAACTAATGGTGGTTTTACTTTCGCAAACGCCCCATTCGCCCCACCACTAATCAAATAAGCCCCATCTCCAGTCTGAGGATTAATAACAATATACCCAGCTCCACTCCATCCAGGTACTGATACATTGCTAGTATGTGTAGTCACTTCTTTTCCTTGGGATATTGCTATTTTTATATCATTTATTATATCTGAACTTAAGTTAAGTTTTGGAAGTATTGTATCTATATTTGTTTGGTTTATTTGGTATATCTTTTGACCTTGTGTGTTTGCTAGTTGTAGTGCTTTAACTGCTGATATTGCTTGGACTGGGTTTGTTGGGTCTCCATGGCTGATTCATTCTAAAAGCTAACACAGTCTTTTAATATTATCTCCAATCATTCGAATAGCTTGAGGAAGGTTTATATATTTTTCTCTTTTTAGACTTAATTGACTTAAAATAATAATATTGATTTTATATAGAAAAATTTCTTTGCTTTTAATTCATTTCAACTAAATAGCAGCTAGGTTTCAAATCAAGTATTAAATGACAATCTAGCTTTTGAGGTTTTGCAGGAAGTTTATTGTATTTTTAGTTTATCTTAAACTAATTTAGGCATTTTTGAATTATATGATGGCGGAATAATGCTAAAAAAACTACTACCGCTACCACTAAAGAAATAACCCTCTTTATAATGCTGTTGTAGTTCTTTGTACTCTTTTAATGCTGGTGCAAAAAGGTCATTTGCCTCTTTTGGCTTGAAAAAACCTAAAACATCTAAACTATTAGTTTGTTTTAGTTTTTGAACCTCAGCATTTGGAATTGGATTGTAGAAATTTTCCCTGTAGGATTTATAAACTCTAGGAGTTGATATCTCTATATTTGGAGTATATATATCAAAACTCAACAAAGGCTCTTTAAACTCTTCTACTATCTCACCAATTCCACTTACATTTGCACTATTATATCCATATATAAAAAATGGAACATCCGCCCCAACTTTAAGTCCTATAGTTGCTAACTCATTTAAAGATAACCCCAAATGTAACACTTCATTACACATCTTTAGATAAGTTGCCGCATCACTACTTCCACCACCAAGCCCTGCAAAGGCTGGTATATTTTTTGTGACTTTTATCGCGTATCTTTGCATTAATTCTTTTAGTGATTGGCTGTTTGTATATTCTACTAAGTATCTGTAAGCTTTGTAAATTGTGTTTTGTTCTGTTGCACATGAAAAATTACCAATAATTTCAAATTCTTCAAATTCTTTTGATTCAAATGATAACTCATCATACAAATCATCAACTCTCATAAATCGAGATATTATCTCATGGTAATTTTCTCTAAGCCCTGTTATTTTTAAAAAAATATTAACTTTTGCATAAGCATTATATATCTTCATAAATTATTTTTTTATTATTGCACTTAGCTTTGATAGTGAATTAGAGTCAACACTTTTTGATGCTGCAATGTTTGAGTCTTTTACATCCTCTAAAAGTTCGTTTCTTATGATTGAAATATCCCTTGGTGCATCGATACCCAGCTTTACAACACCTTTTTCTACCGAGATAACTTTTATTGTTATGTTATCACCTATCACTATTGATTCATCAAGTTTTCTTGCCAATACTAACATACACTTACCTTATTGAGCTCATATTTTATACTTTTATCTTTTACACATATAAT
>JAMOMX010000344.1 GCA_027066935.1 Sulfurimonas sp.
AATCATATTTTTATCTTTAAAGACTTCAGTTGCATCTTCAAAGCTAATTTTATGTTTTAAAATATTAGTTTTAGCTTTTTTAAAATCCCACTCAAACAGATATTTCATAGATTATCTTACTCTCTCTTTTGGCATTATTATATCAAAATGTTTTCAATAGTTGAAATTCAATTTTTTTACATTAGTTTTTAGCAAAAAAACATCTAACATCTTAACCATTTTGCAAATTCAAAACAACTTATGGAAGACCACAACTTTTTTTAAATAAAATATATTTTGCTTCATAAAAATCAAAAAAAATTCAATTATTTAATTAACAACTTTTTTGGAACATTCATTGCTTTATCTTTCATAATTATAAAATTTGGAGTCATCATGATAAGTTCTATTTCAAATACAACTCAAATATATGCACCAAGCAAAGTCGCTAAAACGACAGCTGTTTCTGCATATAGTGATGTTTCCTCAGCAAAACCACTTGGTCGCATGGAGCAGATGCAGGAGAAGTATAAAGATGTTTATTCTCCAATACCACCAAAATATTCTAAAGAGATAGAAGATTTACAAGTTTCGATGATGAGGGAAAAATATCCTGATTATCTACCGCTAGAACAAGCTTTAGAAAAATATGCGGTTAAGATAAATATAGATAATCCTCAAAGCAAAGAAGAGTTAGCAATTTTGCAAAAAGAGAAGACAGCCAAGATAGTACAAGAAGAGGGAGAGAATTACTATACAAAAGGAGTAATTGATCCAGTTCGTAGTGCATACGAGCAAGAAGTTATCAATAAACACCCAAACAATCTTTGGGATAGACCAGGAGTATCCGTATCAAACTCAAAAGAGTTAGCAAGTTTTTATAATGCAGGAGTTTATGAGGGATTAGAAAGTGGTAAAAGTTTAGAAGAAGCAAAAACAATAGCAGGACATACTGTTAGAAGTTTTATGGATATGAGCGATTATTATAACAATACTATTATGAAATCTACAAGTCATTTTGCAGGAGAAAATATTGAATTTACTTATACTAATGATAAGCCAATAAATTACAACAATAGAATTGATTTAAGAGAATATGGATTTGATATGGAAGTAGGAACTACAAATATTTATAATAATGAGCAATCAATGATAGTCTCAATTCAAAGGAAATTAGACTATTATAATTTTATTTTAACAAATCAGGATACAGTAAAGAGTAAATACGATAATTTAGATAATTTCAAAACTAATAATATTAGTTTTGATGAACAGATAATTAAACCGATACAAGAGCGATATAAGCCTGAATCAGAACTCGCACTCTCTATTTTTAGTCAATATAAGATTTTTAATTCGGTAGATATAAGAGTATAACTCTTATATCATATTTATTAATAATTTCTACGATTAAATGTAACACTATTATATAAATCTGCACTTCCATTGGATGTATAAATTTGTGTTACCATTTCATAGTTTCTAATATTTTGTGAATTTGTATCAATATATCTACAATATCCATTTGCACATACTGGATCAATTATTTCTATTCCAGCTGCCAAACTTCTATATCAGAAGCTTCATCTAAATTTTCTAACATAACATGTGTACTTCCATAAAAAGAACCATCTAATTGAGATAATATTTTATGAGAAATATTATTATCAAAAAGTAGTTTATGCACTTAAGGGTACCAAAGTTGTCCTATGCTCTCTATCAGCTGCATATTTAAGT
>JAMOMX010000345.1 GCA_027066935.1 Sulfurimonas sp.
CGCTGATAATACTTATCCTTTCAGGATTGGAAATGTAGGTCGCTGCCTAGTTGGTCATTTTTTACTTTGAACTTATATTTAAAAATACTTTACAATGTTTTTAAATATAACTTCTTTGTAAAACTACTTTTTTTAAAACTAAATTTCATCTATTTGTTGTATGTTTTATAATATTTTTAAGATAACTATTTTGAAATTTAGTTTTATGAGGCACTACTTTTGTTTTTTTAAAGCCTTGAGTAATTTTTAGTTAAACCATCACTACTTCTCTAGCACCATTTAATATTTCTCCAATTAAATAAGAACCATCAGCTTTGGCCAAAACGGTATCAATATTTTTGTCTTCAACAACAAGGATCATGCCAACACCCATATTAAATGCCCTAAACATCTCTTCTTTTTCTACATGTTCAGATATTAGCTCAAAGATAGGAAGAACTCTTATAGCATCTTTTTTCACTTCAGCCTTTAAGTTTTCTGGTAATACACGAGGAAGGTTCTCAACTATACCACCACCGGTGATATGAGCCATAGCTACAATCTCATTTTTTAGAGCTTTAAATGTTTTTACATAGATATTTGTCGGTTTTAATAATGTCTCAATTAATGGCTTGCCTTGGAAGTCATCATTAAAATCTAAGTTCATCTTTTCAAATAACACTTTTCTTGCAAGTGAAAAGCCATTTGAATGAAGACCTGAACTAGGCAAGGCTATTAGTTTGTGTCCTGCACGAACTAATGATACTCTATCCATTTCAGATTTCTCAGCAACGCCAACTGCAAAACCAGCTAAATCATAATCATCTTCAGAATACATCCCTGGCATCTCAGCAGTCTCACCGCCAATTAGTGCACATTCACTTCTAATACAGCCCTCAGCAATACCAGCAACTACATTTGTAGCTACATCTACATCAAGTTTACCAGTAGCATAGTAATCAAGAAAAAAAGATGGAGTTCCAAAGTTGCAAAGAAGATCATTTACACACATGGCTACTAAATCAATTCCAACACTATTATGAATGCCACTATCTATTGCAAGTTTTAACTTTGTTCCAACTCCATCAGTTGCAGCAAGCATTACAGGCTCTTTAAATCCAGCAGGAAGTTCAAAAGCACCAGCAAAAGAACCGATTCCACCTATCACACCAGGGATTTTCGTTGATTTTACTAGAGGTTTAATATTTTCTACAAAACTATTTCCAGCATCAATATCAACACCTGCATCTTTATAGCTAATTTGACTCATATAAACTCCTATTTATTTGATAGCGGGTCACATTTTTTTGTAATGATACATAATGGACAAAATTTTGTTAATCCTGCAATGAGAGGGATAATGCCTAAAAATAACCAATAAGCATACTCCCAAGAGTCTAATAAAACAATACCAGCAACTATAAGAGATATACCAAGTATTACACGAAAAACACTACAAAAACTTCTAACTTTGTTTAAATTCATAAATAACCTTTACATATATATAAATATTTACCTAATTATACCTTTTATTACGTAAAATTAATCCAAATATGCTAAAATCGCTTAATAATTTAACAGGAATTAAAATGAAAGAATTTATAAATAATGAGATGATGGTGCATATCCCATTATGTTCTCATAAAGAGCCAAAAAATGTATTAATAATTAGTAATGATATTGAAAAACTAGAAAATGAGATTCAAAAACATGATAAAATAAATTTTGATGGAGTAGCTTGTACTTTAGAAAATATTAGTAAGTTAGATACACAAAAGTATGATGTTGTAATAAGTGAACTTAATGTAGAAGAGCTAATTACTTCACAGATAAATCGTGTGCTTAAAGATGATGGATTAATTGTAAACAGCGTTACTTCACTAGATAATATACAAGAGGCTAAAAAGGCTATAAATACTTTAGCAAAATATACAAAAATAGTTATGCCTTTTCATATTGGCGAAGGAAAATTAGCACTTTTAGCCTCAAAAGAGTATCACCCAACAGCTGACTTAATTTTACAAAGGGCAGATATGCTTGATAATTTAGATTATTATAATAGTGAGGTGCATATCGCTTCATTTGCTATGGGTAACTATATACGAAAAGAATACCTAGGGATTATAAAAAACTAATGGCATTTAAATATGCAATCGCATTAACGGGGGGAATTGCTACTGGTAAAAGTACTTTTGCTTCTCTTTTGAATCTTAATGGGATGCGTGTTATTGATGCTGATACAATTAGTCATAGTATTTTAGATACTTCAAGCGATTGGGTTAAGAATGAATTTGGGGTAAAATATATAGATTACAATAAAGTGAATAGAGCCGAGCTTGGAAATTTAATATTTTCAAACCTAGATGCTAAAAAAAAACTTGAGAATTTTTTGCATCCTAAAATACGCGCAGAGATTAAAAAACAAAGTGAGAAGCAGGATAGTTTTGAATTTCCATATCTTATAGATATTCCGCTTTTTTTTGAAAATAATTCATATAATATAAAAGATAGTGTTGTTGTGTATACCCCAAAGGATATCCAACTAGAGCGTTTTATGAAAAGAAATAAGTATGACAAAGAAGAATCTCTTAAAAGAATAAGCTCTCAAATGCCAATAGAGGAAAAAAAGAAAATGGCTACTTGGGTTATAGATAATTCTAAAAATTTGAAACATTTACAAAAAGAGTGTGAACAATTTGTTGATATAATTAAGGAGAGATATTTATGATACTATCTAAATATAGTGCTAATGGCAATGATTTTATAATTTTTCATAGCGATGTTAAAGATGATAGAACTAAGCTAGCAATAGAGTTATGCAATAGACAAGATGGTATAGGCGCAGATGGTCTTATTGTTATAGTCCCTCATAATACATATGATTTTGAGTGGCAATTTTATAACTCTGATGGAAGCACAGCTGAGATGTGCGGAAATGGAACTAGAGCTTGTGCTCATTATGCATTTGTACATGGTTTGGCTCCAAAAAATATGAGTTTTTTAACTAAAGCTGGTATTATAAAAGCTGAAGTTGATGCAGATTGTTCAAATAGTGGCATGGTTCTTAGTGAATTAACTCCCCCTTTGATAATAGATAAAAATATTATATATAATAAAAAGTCTTGGTGGTTAATTAATACAGGTGTGCCACATTTGGTGAGTTTTACGAATAATATAGAAGAGTTTGATTTAGCTGATGCTAGAGATCTTCGTTATATATATAATTCCAATGTAAATATTGTTTTTATAGATGGTAAGAATTTAAAAGTTAGAACTTATGAACGCGGTGTTGAAGATGAAACTTTGGCATGTGGAACAGGGATGGCAGCATGTTATTATAGAGCTCTCTGTGAAAATAAGATTGATAAAAAGGTTAAAGTTTATCCTAAAAGTGGCGATACCTTATATCTTGGAATGAACGATAGAACTATAACTTTTAAAGGTAGAGTAAAAAATACTTTTAATACGGAGTGGTAGATCTTGAATTACCATGCCCTGTGGTGCAAGGGTGACGAAAAAAGGTGATTGTATTGATTTGGAATCTTTAAAGTCCAGCAGCCTCAACTATTTTGGCTTGAGTGTCTGCAATAAGTGGATCGATAATTTCATCAAAAAGTCCACCATTTTATTTCATTTGTACGCAAAATAAACAAGTCCATTTTGCTACGCTTGCGCCGCTATGACGACTAAAGAAATTTTAGGTTAAAATTTTATGAGTGGTTATAAACCAGCAGCCTCAACTATTTTGGCTTGAGTGTCTGCAATAAGTGGATCGATAATTTCATCAAAAAGTCCACCACTCATAATCTCATTTAATCTATATAGAGTGAGTGAAATTCTATGGTCTGATATACGATTTTGTGGATAATTATAAGTGCGGATTCTTCCGCTTCTATCTCCTGTTCCAACTTGTGCAGCTCTCTCAGCTGCATTTTCTGCTTGTGACTCTTGCATTTGTAAATCATAAAGTCTAGACTTAAGCACTTTCATAGCTTTGTCTTTATTTTTATGTTGAGATTTTTGGTCTTGATTTGTTACAACAATACCAGTTGGTAAATGAGTGATACGTACAGCTGAATCTGTAGTATTTACAGATTGACCGCCACATCCAGATGAGCGCATAACATCAATTTTTAAATCATTATCGCTTATCTCAATTTCAACATCATCAACTTCTGGCATAATTGCTACAGTTATAGCAGATGTATGTACACGACCCTGAGATTCTGTTGCTGGTACACGTTGAACACGATGGGTACCACCCTCATATTTTAACCTACTATAAACCTGATCACCTTTGATTAAAGCTGTTATCTCTTTGAAACCACCAGCCTCAGATGGGCTAGTTGAGATAATTTCTATTTTCCATCCCTTTACATCAGCATAACGAGTGTAAGCTTCAAATAGATTTCCAACAAATAAAGCAGCTTCATCTCCACCAGTTCCAGCACGAAGCTCAACGATAATATTTCTATCATCATTAGGATCTTTAGGAAGTAAAAGAAGTTTTATCTCTTCCTCAATCTCTGGTTTACGAGGTTCTAGCTCTTTTAGCTCCTCTTTTGCCATCTCACCCATCTCTGCATCACCTAACATCTCTTTAGTATCTTCAATATCAGAAATAAGTACTTTATACTCTTTTGCTTTTTCAACTATTGGTAAAAGTGAAGATTGTTCTTTTGAGAGTTCTGTCATCCTTTTGATGTCAGATGTGATGTCAGGAGCACTTAATAAGTTGCTAAGTTCGTTATATCTATTAATGAAGGGAGTAAGTTTATCAGATAACATTTGAATTACTTTCTTAAGGGGGTTTTAGGGATAAATATACCCCTGCCTAAATGACAAAGCTTAGCTTTGTCATTTGGTGTTAATAGTTATATAGCGTTAACGGCTTTGTTAAGACGACTAACTTTTCTAGCAGCAGTTTCTTTTTTAAGAACACCTTTGCTTACAAATTTGTGAATTTGTTGGTTTGCTATTTTGAATGCTGTTGTAGCTTCTTCTTTGTTTTCTGCTTCTATAGCGGAGTTTACAGCTTTAACGATATTTTTAAGACGAGTTCTATAAAAACGATTACGTTCTGTTTTAACGATCGTTTGACGAATTCTCTTGATTGATGACTTGTGATTTGCCATTTATGAGTCCTTATATTTCGGGTCTAACAAATAGCCCGTGAAAATTTTAGTGCGCAATTCTAGCTTAAATATAATTAAAATTAAGTTAAAGCGTGTTAGAATAGTGTGATTTTAATAAAAACGGAACATATATGAAATTATTTGGAACAGATGGGGTCAGAGGTGAAGCGGGCTCTTTTTTAAATGCAGGACTTGCCTTGCGTTTAGCTATGGCTGCTGGAATTTATTTTAAAAAACATGCAACTACTAATAAAATTTTAATAGGAAAAGATACAAGAAGAAGTGGTTATATGATAGAAAATGCAATTGTAAGTGGACTTACAGCCATTGGTTATGATGTTATAGAGATTGGTCCAATGCCAACACCAGCTATTGCTTTTATTACAGAAAATATGCGCTGTGATGCTGGGATTATGATAAGTGCTTCACATAACTCTTATGAAGATAATGGGATAAAATTTTTTGACAATGCTGGGGATAAATTATCTCATAAAGCTGAACTTGAAATTGAAGAGATCTTTAGTGACGATGAAAAAATACTAAATGCTCAAGTAACAGCAAACAGCATAGGTAAAGCTAAGAGGATAGATGATGTAATTGGTCGTTATATAGTAGCTCTTAAAAATTCTTTTCCTCGAGATATATCTTTAAGTGGGATGAGAATTGTTCTTGATACTGCAAATGGTGCTGGATACAAAGTTGGACCAACAGTTTTAGAAGAGCTAGGGGCTGATGTAATTGTTTTACATGATAAACCAAATGGTTATAACATTAATGAAGATTGCGGAGCACTACATACAAAAGATTTAAAAGAGAGTGTTATCAAATATCGAGCAGATTTAGGGATAGCACTTGATGGTGATGCTGATAGACTTGTAATAGTTGATGAAAAGGGAGAGGCTGTTGATGGTGATCAACTCCTAGGGGCACTTGGTTCTTACCTAAATGATATTGGTTCATTAAAGGGTGGGGCAATTGTAACCACTGTTATGAGCAATCAGGGTTTAGAAGATTATATGAAAACAAAAGGCTTAAAACTGTTTCGCTCAGCAGTTGGCGATAAAAATGTTTTAGAGATTATGAAAAAAGAGGGTATCAACTTTGGTGGTGAGCAAAGTGGCCATGTAATAATTCATCAACATGCAAAAACTGGAGATGGTTTAGTCTCAGCACTTCAAACTTTAGCTCTTATGATAAATACAAATAAAAAAGCTTCTGAGGTACTTCGTCCATTTTCCCTTTATCCTCAAAAATTAGTAAATATAAATATTAAAGTTAAAAAACCTTTGGATGAGATAGATGGGCTTGAAGAAAAGTTAAAAGCTCTTGATGAAAAAAACATTCGTCATCTTGTACGTTATTCTGGAACAGAAAATAAACTTCGTATACTTTTGGAGTGTAAAAATGCAAAAGAGATGAATAAGGAGATGGATACAATGGTAGATTTTTTTAAAAAAGCATTAAATGAATAGAGCTATATTAAAGTTATGGGTGATTTTATTTTTCACAATAGCAGGAATATTTATAATTGATCAAAATATTAAGATGCTTTTTGTGGAGGGTTTTCGTTATTATACTCAATGTATAGATTTAATTCTTGTTTACAATAGAGGTGTAGCATTTTCGATGTTTGCATTTTTGGACGAGTGGCTAAAATATATACAAATAGTGCTGGTGGGTGGAATTTTAATCTACATAATAAGCTTGAAAAAACTTTGTTTTGCTTTCCCCGGAGGATTATTATTGGGTGGAGCTATATCAAATGTGTACGATAGGTTTATACATGGTGGAGTTGTAGATATGGTTTATTGGCATTGTGGGTTTAATTTTGCAGTATTTAACTTTGCAGATGTGATGATAAACTTAGCGGTAATCTGGCTGTTAGCTTTAAATTTAAGACCTAAATGGTGCAAAAGCTAATTAAAAGCAGATTTTTGCTACCATTACTCAAAATAATAATTGAATTTCCAGTTAAACTGTGAAAGACAATAGTAATACAAAAGGAAATTGATGGAAATCAAATCAAATAAAATTGATGGTGCTAATGCTATAATTGAGGCTGTAATTAATAAAGAAGTGATAGACTCTAATATAAATAAGATTGCTAAAGAGTATGCTAAATCTGCAAATGTTCAAGGTTTTCGTAAAGGTAAAGTTCCAGTAGCTGTAATTAAGAAACAACATGGCGATAAACTTGTTCAAGATGCTGAAACTGAAGCTTTAAGAGAAGTTTTAAGTAAAGGTTTAGAGCAGATGGGAATCTCTAATGAGTCTTTAGTTGGCGAGCCAAATATTTCTAAATTTGATAAAAGTGATGATAAAATAGAGGTAGCTGTAAAAGTTGCTATGCGTCCAGAGATTGACCTTGGTGATTATACATCTCATGCAAAAGAGTTTGTTAAACCAGAAGTTACAGATGCTGAAGTGATGACAAAAATTAAAGAATTAGCAGAATCTCAAGCACCAGTTGTTGATATTAAGAGAAATCGTAAATTAAAAAAGGGAGATACTGCTGTTCTTGATTTTGAAGGTTTTCTAGATGGAAAAAACTTTGAGGGTGGAGCTGCTAGTAATTTTGAATTAGTGATTGGTTCCGCTCAATTTATTGATGGATTTGAAGATCAACTGATTGGTGTTAAAAGGGACGAAGAGGCTGAAGTTAATGTTACTTTTCCTGAAGATTATCAAGGTAAAGAGTTAGCTGGTAAAGATGTTGTTTTTAAAGTTAAGGTAGTTGGGATCAAAGAGAAACAAAAAGTTGAAATTGATGACGAATTAGCTAAAAAATTTCTTCCTGATAACAAAGAAGCTAATGTAGATACTTTGAAAGAGAAGATTAAAGCTCAATTAGAAAATGAAGTGATGACTAAACTTTATGCAGAGGAATTAAAACCAGCTCTTATGGAGGCTTTAGTAGAGTCTATAAGTTTTGATTTACCAGAATTTGTAGTAGAGCAAGAGATAGACTTAGCTTTAAATAAAAAAGCACAATCAATGAGCGAAGATGAGATTAAAGAGCTTCGTGAAAATGAAAAAAAACTCATTGAACTTCGTGATACATTTCGTGCTGATGCAGCGCAAAGTGTAAAAGCTACTTTTATTATTGATGCTTTAGCTAATAAACTAGCTCTTAAAGTTGATGAACAAGAAGTTATGCAAACTATCTATATGGAAGCGATGCAAACAGGTCAAGATCCACAGAAATCTTATGAGCATTATAAAAACGCTGGATATATCCCTGCGATTCAAATGTCTATGGTAGAAGATAAAGTACTAAGTAGAATTTTAGATTCAAAGATGAAATAATATGAGTTATATCCCTTATGTAGTTGAAAAAACAGGTCGTGGAGAGCGTTCTTATGATATATATTCGCGTCTTTTAAAAGATAGGATAGTGATGCTTAGTGGTGAAGTAAATGATCAAGTCGCTTCTTCTATAGTTGCTCAATTTTTATTTCTTGAAGCAGAAGACCCTGAAAAAGATATCTATTTCTACATAAATTCTCCTGGTGGTGTTGTAACTGCGGGGATGGCAATATTTGATACTATGAACTATATTCGTCCAGATGTATCAACTATATGTATTGGGCAAGCTGCTTCAATGGGTGCATTTTTACTTTCATCTGGTGCTAAGGGGAAACGCTACTCTCTTCCACATGCTAGAGTTATGATTCATCAACCATTAGGTGGCGCTCAAGGACAAGCTAGTGATATTGCTATTCAAGCTGAAGAGATCTTAAGAATGAAAAAAGAGCTAAACTCTATCCTAGCTAGCAATACCGGACAAAGTATTAAAAAAATAGAGAAAGATACTGATCGTGACAACTTTATGAGCGCTAAAGAGTGTATAGAATATGGCATGATAGATAAAGTGTTAAATAAAAACGAAAAAGAGTAGGGGGAGGGTTAGTATGGCAGGATCCTTAAGAAAGAGAAGTCGTAGAGATATTAATGCTAGTGATTCTGTAAATGCTAATTTTTCTGAAAATAGAGGTCTTGACTCTGAATCAGGCAGTGTTTATAAAGATGCTGATTTTTCTAAGGAGGGCACTTCTGCTATTGAACCAAATAGTGATTTAGAATTGTATTCTAAAGAGGTGCTAAAATTATTAATTCGAGATAATCTTCCTCCAACTCCAAATAATTTTTCACTTTATTTTGATAGACTTTTAGAAGGTAAGAATGAAAGTTTTCGTAAACAAATAATGTCTATGCTTGAGCTTGAAGAAAGCAATGATGCTGAAAGTACAATCTTACTTGAACAGAGTTTAAAGCAAGGTTTTACATCTATTAAAAACATCCTAAATATAACGGCTAGTCTTTATAAAAATATTACATTTATGACAAAAATCCTTCAAAAACGAAAAGCTGAAATAGATGATTTTACAGATCCTTATGATTTAAAAAATATAATTACTACTCTTGAAAATGATGTTTCAAAGCTTAATGATATTTTAAAAAAGCAAAATAATAATCTAAAAGATCATTATGATAAAGCAGCAAAAGTTGTTAAAAATATTGAAAATGAAACTATTTTTGATAATAAGTACGGTGTATATAATAAACGATACTTATTAACTAAAGTTGAGCAAGAGATAGTTCTTGTCAAAGAATTTAAACATAGTTCATCACTCATTATGCTTGAATTAAATGATAAATTAATAAAAGAGATAAAAAATGAAAAAGCTAAGATATTAATGATTAGAACAATAGCTAGACTCCTATTAAAAACTTCAAGAAGGAGTGATATTGTTGCACATTATGGCAATGGTAGATTTTCTATGTTGCTTAAACATACAAGTGTACAAAATGCTAAAAAAACAAGTGAGCGTTTAGTAGATCTTGTTTCTAACTCAAATTTTTTCCTAGAAGAGAATGAAATTAATCTTAAAATTGCTATAGGTATCACAGATATAAATCCACTAAATTCAATTGAAGAAATAATAGTTCACGCAATGGAGGGAATTGATAAGTCTTATTTGGATGAAAATATAGATTATGCGGTATCCCTTAACTCTAAATAGAACAAATTAATGAAGCTAAGTATAGTAACATACCCAGACAAAGTTTTAAAACAAAAATCAGAAGATGTAGAAAAATTCGATGAGGACCTCCATCAACTTTTAGATGGAATGTATGCCCTAATGATGAATGCAAATGGAGTCGGACTCGCGGCTATTCAAGTAGCAATAGCTAAGAGAGTGCTTATACTTAATATTCCAGATGAAGAAGAGGAACAACACGGTGAGAATCTAATAGAGATGGTAAATCCTATTATTTCATCTAAAAAAGGAAATACTATATATCAAGAGGGGTGTTTAAGTGTACCTGATTTTTATGAAGATATAGATAGATATGAGTTTATAAGTGTTAACTTTCAAGATAGAGATGGAAACACTAAGAGATTAGAAGCTGATGGACTTTTGGCAATAGCAATACAGCATGAGTTGGATCACTTAGATGGAGTATTGTTTATAGATAAACTCTCTTATGCTCGTCGAAAAAAGTTTGAAAAAGAGTACAAGAGAATGTTAAAAGAGAAAAAAAACTCAAAAAAATAAGGTTATTTTTAAACTTTAGATATTGTGCTTAAGCGCTTTTTTTATAAACTCAGTTGAACAAAAAAACATTGCTACAAAAATTGGGTTAATACTTACATATTCTTCTTCGATTTTATCAAAAATTTTAAAATTAAAACCACCATTTTCACTTGCAATTTTAGGAGTCACTATAAATTCAACAGGTGCTAAAGTTTTTACCATATTTAAAATTTTTTTAGCTTTTTTTGTATTTTGATTATCTAAAATATTAAAATTTTGATTTTCATTGTGATTACGAATTAGTTCTTCTAAAACATCAAACTTATCTTTAAAAACCACTTTATTCCATTCTATTTGAGCTTCATCAGATATAATTTTTTTACCATTATGTATGAGAGCATTTGGTTTATGAGTTTTCATAGTTTCTATGAGATTAAGTAAAAAATTAGCTCCACCTAAAGCTTCGGCACTTTTTTTCATAAAAAGATGTATTATAGCTTTAGCCTCTTCACTTTGTTTATTAAAATTGCACATATCTGTTCCTAATTTTATTTTGAATGCAATTATAACGTAAATGATTTATCTCATAACTGAAATTAATATTAAGTAAACACTTAAATAACTTCTTCTTAAGCATATCATAATAACAAACCTATTATTATGTCAAAAGTAAAAGAAGACAAAAATAGTCTTATTTATAAATAATGATATTTATTATCTATTAGAAGGTTAAAAATGCAAGTATATTTAGATAACAATGCTACTACTATGACAGATCCAAGAGTTGTAGAGGAGATGATCCCTTTTTTTAGTGAGATGTATGGAAATCCAAACTCACTTCACAAATTTGGCACATCTACGCACCCGGCATTAAAAAAAGCGATAAATCAGGTTTACGATGCGCTAAACGCAAGTGATGATGATGATATAGTTTTTACATCATGTGCTACAGAATCAAATAACTGGGTTTTAAAGTCAGTTGTATCAGATTTGATGAATGGTAGTAGAAAGAACCATGTAATTACAACAGAAGTTGAGCATCCATCAATTTTATCAACTTGTAAGTGGTTAGAGGAAAAAGGTATAAAAGTTTCATACCTACCTGTTAATGAGCAGGGTATTGTTGAAGCACACACTGTAAAAAATTTCATAACAGATAAGACTGCTATTGTCTCAATTATGTGGGCTTCAAATGAAACAGGTGCAATTTTTCCTATTAAAGAGATTGGTGAGGTTTGTAAAGAAAAAGATGTTATTTTTCATTCAGATGCAGTTCAAGCTATAGGAAAGATACCTGTAGATTTACAAGATGTACATGTTGACTTTGTTTCAATGAGTGCACATAAATTTCATGGTCCTAAAGGTGTGGGAGCCCTATATATTAGAGATTCTCAATTTTTAACTCCACTTCTTCATGGTGGTGAGCATATGGGTGGTCGCAGAAGTGGTACTTTAAATGTTCCATCTATTGTTGGTATGGGTAAGGCTATAGAGCTTGCTACTACAAACATAGAAGACACAATGGCTAAGATCAAAGAAAAAAGAGATCGCTTAGAGGATGCTATTTTAGAAATTGATGATACTTTTGTTGTTGGTGATAGACAAAATCGTACGCCAAATACAATCTTAATATCTATTAGAGGTGTTGAGGGCGAGAGTATGCTTTGGGATTTAAATAATGATTCTATAGGAGCTTCAACAGGTTCGGCATGTGCATCAGAAGATTTAGAAGCAAATACTGTAATGTTAGCGATTGGTGCTGATAATGAGTTGGCACATACTGGAATTCGTCTAAGTTTAAGTCGTTTTACAACAGATGCCGAGATTGAATATACAATTGAGTATTTTAAAAAAGCTGTTAAGCGCTTAAGAGAGATATCCTCTTCATTTGCAAAACAACAACCAACAGAGGGTGGTGAAGTTCAAGAGTGTGAATTACATCACCATTAATTGCTAAAGCAATTAATGGTACCACTATCTATTTAGAACGATATTTGAGCAAAAGCCCAAATACCTACGCTAGCCGCTAAGGCACTGAAGCTAGCTTCTGCGAAGCAGAAAATTAAGAAATTAAATTATATTTAAAGGACATGACATGGCAAAAAGTGATATGTTAGGTGAATCTTTATGGGATGCGTATTCAGATAAAGTAACTTCGTTGATGAATAATCCTCAGCATCAAGGGGAACTATTTCAAGATGAAGTAGATAAGCGTGGTAACAAACTTATTGTTGCTGATTTTGGTGCAGAGAGCTGTGGAGATGCAGTTCGTCTTTATTGGGAGATTGATCCAAAGAGTGATATTATTGTAAACTCTAAGTTTAAATCTTTTGGTTGTGGTACAGCTATCGCTTCAAGTGATGTGATGACTGATTTATGTATAGGTAAAACAGTACAAGAGGCTGTAAAAATTACAAATATTGATGTTGAGATGGCACTTCGTGATGACCCCGATACTCCAGCAGTTCCACCTCAAAAGATGCATTGTTCAGTTATGGCTTATGATGTTATCAAAAAAGCAGCTGGAATGTATATGGGTGTTGATGCAGAGAGCTTTGAAGAAGAAATAATCGTTTGTGAATGTGCCCGTGTTAGTTTAAATACTATAAAAGAAGTTATTAAATTAAATGATCTTACAACGGTTGAGCAGATTACAGACTATACTAAAGCGGGCGGATTTTGTAAATCTTGTATCAAACCAGGTGGACATGAAGATAGAGAGTATTATTTAGTAGATATTTTATCTGATACACGCAAAGAGATGGATCAAGAAAAAATGAAAGCTGCTGCTGATGCTGGAGCTGATGGAGATTTTGCTAAAAAGACTTTAGTTCAACAAATCAAAGCAGTTGATGCAATAATTGATGAGTCTATTCGTCAATTTTTGATTATGGATGGTGGAGATATGGAGATAATCGATATCAAAACAAATGATGAATATATCGATATTTATATTCGTTATTTAGGTGCATGTAATGGTTGTGCAAGTTCGTCTACAGGTACACTTTACGCGATTGAATCAACTCTTAGGGAGAAACTATCAGGTAATATTCGAGTTTTACCTATTTAGCGCACTTATCTTGAGAATAGGTGGTATTTTCAAAAAACATGATTTAGCTTTTACCTAACTAATCGTATAGTTTTGCTAAAATACCTCTATGTATCAAAAACTGTATTCAAAAATCACAGATGCATTAGTTAATGATGGTTATATAATCATTGAGAATGCCTTGGATGAAAAGTTATTTCCAAAATTAAAAAATTTTGCAAAAAATGAAAAAGATTTTAAGCATGCTGGTATTTCTGGTTCTAATGAGTTGCATTTGGACTACAATAGAAGAAGAGATAAGATTTGTTGGTTAGAAGAAGATGGCAGTGCTCAGAGTGACTTCTTAGCGTTTGCAAACGGACTTAGAGAGCATTTAAATAAAGAGCTTTATCTAGGGTTGTCTTATTATGAGAGCCATTTTGCTATCTATGATAAGGGTGATTTTTATGAAACACATCTTGATTGTTTTAAAAATTTTAAAAATCGTATAGTTACTACTGTTTACTTTTTAAATGAAGATTGGAACGATGATGATGGTGGAGCATTAATCATATATGATGAGGATAATAACTATCTTACTCGAGTAAATCCAGATGCAAATACTTTAGTAGTATTTATGAGTGAAAAGTTTCCACATGAAGTATTGGCTACAAATAAAAAAAGATTTTCAATAGCTGGTTGGATTAGGTGTGATAAAAAATCATGAACAAGAAGATACACTACACTGAGTTAGGTGCTACTTTATTTGTGCCAGCAACTCATAAAAATTTAGCTCAAATCGTATCTGGTACTAAATATCCAAATCTCAAAAGTGTAGTTATTGATACCGAAGATGCAATATCTGATGATGACCTTGGGCATGCTATAAAAATAACAATAAAGCTACTTGGTACATTTAAAAAAAGCAAGCTTTTAGTTTTTGTCCGTCCACGTAATGTTGATGTTTTAGGTGAGCTATTGATATCTAAAGATATAAATAAGCTTGATGGATTTATACTTCCCAAATTTTCACTAATAAATGCGCAACAATATTTAGATATTTTAGAACCATTTTCACATCAAATAATGCCAAGTATAGAGGGTAGTGAGCTTTTTGATACTAACAAACTAACACAACTAAAAAAGATGTTAGTAAAATATAAACAAAAGGTTATCTTGGTCAGATTTGGATTAGAAGATATGCTTAGGCAACTTAGCATGAGACAAACATGTGAAGATAGTATTTTTGATATGGCTGTAACATCTAGTGTATTAGGTAACTTTTTAGCAATTTTTAAAAGTTCTGGATTTAGCGTTAGTGGTGGAGTATATCCATGTTTTAATAATAAATTAGGATTTTCAAAAAATGTAAATCGAGACTTAAAGGAGGGGTTGTTTTCAAAAACAATAATTCATCCATCACAAATAGATTTAACACATGAGGTTTATAAAGTCACAAAAAAAGAGTTGGATGAGGCAAATGAGCTTTTATCTTCATCTAATGCTATTATAAACTTAGATGCGAAAATGGGAGAAGCTAAGACTATGGGTCCACATGCAAAACTAATAGTAAAAAGAGCAAAAATATATGGAATTAGTAAATCATCTCAGCAGCACGACCTTGAATAATTGTAATATTTTTATCTTTTAATTCATTAAGAGTTTGAATATCTGTAACCCCTGTTGCGATTAACGATATATCTAATGAATCAGCTATTAATTTAAGTGCACTTAAACCTTGTTCACTTTGACCCAAGAAGTAGCTACCCTCTGCTTTGATGTAATTAGGGCGTAAATCTTGTAAATATTGATAATCATTGCTCTCTCCAATAAATTCAAATATTGCTAATTCAAAATTATGTTTTTGGAGTAAATTTTTATATAGTTTTACTAGTTCTGAATTTTGAGAGATAAGCTTGTCTGGCATCTCTATAATTAATTTAAATGGCAAGTTGTTACCATAAGTATTAAAGAGGATATTCATATGATCAAAAGTATCTGTATTATTTAAAAAGTCGTATGGTAAGCGAAGTGAGCAAACCGAGTGTTGAAGTGTTTTGTCTGGTTGCATAAACATCATATCTAATATTTTACGATAGATATTTGTGCTTTGTCCTGTTTGGTTAGCTGAAGCCATAAACTGACCAAAATAGTAAGTTTCTTTATCGGTACTCATAGAGATACTAAGTGCATTATGTGCATCTTTTTTAGTTTTTATATCAACTGCTTTATAGGGGATAAAATTAAATTTATTATGTCCAATAGCTTTATTTATAATTTCACGCCATGCATCTTTACCCATAACTTCTGTTGCATCTTCAGCATGTTCAAGATGGATTTTAGTATCATTAAATTTTGCTTGAGCCAAAGAGTTATCAGAGTGTGATAAAAGTTGAGCAATTGTTTGTTTATAATTATATCTGTAAAGACCTATTGAGATAAAAAATTTAGAGATATCTAAGTCTAGGCTAAGTATGATTTTTTTAATTGAATCATCTATTTTTTTGGCCAAAGATAAACCATTCTTAGAACTACAATCTGGTAAAAATATACTAAATTCAGTACCATTCATCCTAGCTATGATAGCATTATTATAGCTCTTAGTAAGGTTTGTAAATATCTCAGCCATATCTACAAAAAGCTTATCAACATTATTGTGCCCTATTTTTTTATTTGCCTCTTTTGCGCCACTAAAAGCAATCATCATATAGATACCATTTTTTGAATTAGCATCAATTTTTAAATATTCTGGCAGTTTATCTATTAGATATTTACGATTTTTAAGTTTTGTATAAGAGTCTACATATTCCATTTCTTTGAGGCGTTTTAGCTCTTTATTTCCTTTATCAAACATCGCTTTAACTTTACGCACCATATTATTCATACCAAGAACTACATCTTTAAACTCTTTTGTATAAGGGATATTGTCTTGAATTATAAACTCATTCCTTGCTACAGCTTCGGCTTGCAATTGTATTTGCTTTAGAGGCTTTAATACTGCATGAAGAAGTAAATTTAATATGAGTAAACCAAAAAAAGTTAAAATAGCAAAAGATATTAAAAGACTTTTTAAAATTGTATATAGTTGAGTATATGCATAACCTACATCACTTTGAACATTTATAAATCCTATTGGACTCCACCCAGCAGATACATTTGCACTAGCGATTGGTGCTTCAATATTAAGGTTGTCAATAAACCACTGTGGTACATCAACTTGTTCATGTTCTGTTTCTCTTTTAAACAATACTTCATTATCTATATCAACTAAAGATATATACTGATAGTTCCCACTATCAAAGTTTGCATTTATCATTGTTGACATCATAACTATATCACCATCAGCACTCCCAAGTGATAAACTAAGTGAACTTGCAGTATTTTTAGCATCCTCAAATAGCCTTTCTTGAACAGATTCATTTGCGGTATTAAAGTTAAGTACTAAGACAGTTGAGAGAATTATTATTAAAAATATAGAGAGCATTAGAGCAATTTGTTTGAAGAGTGTCATATTTTTTTCCTTTTGATGTTTCGCTTTAGTTGATCCCATTTTTTATGGGATTTTGTTTGTTTTATCTTTTTTCCTGTACCAGATTTAGTAGCCCTATAGAGGGATTCTCCATTAAAGTTATAGATAGGGATTAAATCATCTCTTTGTGAAGCTAAGAAAATTTTGTGGTTATTGTTATCAAGAACTAATGGTTCACTTCTTGGGGTTTTAAAATATGTTAAGACCATGTGGGGTTTTTTAAATTTTGTTGAGCGAACATATGTAAAAAAAAGCTTCTTAGAATCAACTCCGAGGTATATAAGTGCAAAATATTTACTAATAACATAATCTTCACAATCCCCTAAATCTTTACTTAAAAATTCTAAAGGTGTAGCCCAATAGTCATTTTTATTATACACCTTTAAATCAGAGGAATAGCGAACTTTATTGTAAAATTTATTTATAACATTTAGTTTTTCTAAATCATTTTTATCTCTAATCTTATCAAGAGTAGCTTGGAGGTAATAAAATCTTTTTTTTGCGAATATGTTATATTTTTTTGTTATTCTTTTAAGTGTTTCATCATCTACGTAAGGGTCATTAGCATACACATTAGCGAGTAATAATAAAAAAATTAAAAATACATTTTTTACAACCATAAGTTATTATAGCAAAATTTTATATATGGTTTTAGTTTTGTCTTTTGTTGAATCCTGATGTGCCATGCTTTGATTTAGTTTTTATATCTTTAGCATAAGGTTTTAAAAAATTGGGGATAGCTCGACCTTTTAGTTTCATTAAATCTTGAAGCATGGCGATAGCTACACTCTTTTCATCCAACTTTTTTATACCTGTAAGATAATTAAATAAGAGTTCACCAAGCCTAATAAGTGAAATTTTATAAGTAGAATTTGTTTGTAAATAAGCCCATATACTAAAATTATAAAACTCTTTATAAACACTATTATTTTGCCAAATCAGTTTAGCAGAGTTTTTAAAATTCCTACTATTATAGGTCAAGTCCCAAAATCTAGCAAAGCGTTTCATAATCTGAATATCATTAAAGCTAAGAAAATTATTTTTTAAAATATCATATGGTGGAGTATTAGAATATACCATGCCAAATTCTATATCATGCCTGTTTATATCTGTACCTGAGAGTTTTTTTAGAATCCCTATTTGTATCTCACAAGAGCTAAGGTTTACAAGCTCATCTAAGTTTTTACCAAAACTCTCTAATGTTTCACCAGGGAGTCCAATTATTAAATCAAGGTGGATATGAGCCTCCGTTTCATTTTCTAAAAAAGAGATATTTTGTTTTATTTTATCTAGTTTTAAATTTCTTGAAATGTTGTTTGCTACTTGAGTATTTAAAGTTTGTATACCAACTTCAAGCTGCAGAGCTCCATGAGTAAATTGTTTTATTTTTTCTTTTATTGAGTTCGGAAAATGATCAGGAATAACTTCAAAATGGGCAAAGTATGGTGCCTCTTTTTTTAAAAAAAAGTCTAAAATTTTATTTGCTGATGAGATATTTATATTAAAAGTTCTATCTACAAACTTAAAACTTCTTGCTCCTCTAATCCATAGCTTTTCAAACTCATTTAAAACTTCATCAAGATTGAATGTGCGAACTCTTTCATCCATAGAAGAGAGACAAAATTCACATTCAAACGGGCATCCGCGTGACACTTCTACATATATGTAGCGGTTTTTTATATCATCGTCTGTATAATATTGATATGGAAGTTTTAGCTCTTTTAGATTTGGGGCTGATTGTTTGATAAATTTTTCTTTTGGGGTAGTATTTTGTAATTTTTTACATAATTGATAAAAAGCAATATCTCCCTCACCAGCAATTATATAATCAGCTTCATCAAAGTTCACTCTAAAAGGTTGATGTGAAACTTCTGGTCCACCCAAAATTATAATTGTTTGAGGGGATACTTTTTTTAGAATATTAATTAGTTCACTAACATGTGAAGCGTTCCAAATGTAGGTACCAATACCTATAATTTCAGGATTATTAAAAAGAAGTTTTTCAGCAATACTTTGAATAGCATCATTTATACTAAATTCCATAATTTTTGTATTTTTTTGAAGGGAATTCATATTTGCATAGATATATCTAAGTGCTAATGAAGTATGTGTGTATCTTGAGTTTAGAGTTGTTAAAATAATGTTCATAGTGAAAGTTTAGCAAAATAATAACCAAGCTTATAAAAAAAGGGAAAAAGCTTGGTTATAAATAGTTATTAGGAGAATCTATACTCGTTTATGTAAAAGGGGGAAACATAATTGAGATGTAGAAGTATATAAACTATAAGTTAATACTTAGTTAATATAGTGGCAACCACAAAGGGATAGTTTGATATAATTAGAGATGCAATTACTCTTAGCTTTATTTTATTTTTTTTATTTTGCCCTCATTGGTGTGTATATTATATTTTTACCAAAAGTTTTAGAGCTTAGTGGTTATAGTGCTAGTGATATTGGGATTATTTTTGCAGCAGCACCACTAGTTCGTTTTATAGTCCCATTTCTATTTATAAGAGGGTTCAAGCTTGATGTAAAAAGCTTTAATTTTGCACTAATCATTATGATATTTAGTGCAATCTCTTTTTATTATTCATTAGATAATTTTTATAGATTACTTTTTTCAAATATTGGAATTGGTGTAGGAATTAGTTTGATACTTCCATATATTGAGTTGATCTCATTAAACAAGTTAGGTAAAGAAAAATATGGAAAAATCAGACTTTTTGGTTCAGTTGGATTTATATTAGTATCGTTAATATTAGTTAAATTTTTAGATCCACCAAGTGTAGCTTTTTTATATCTTTTGGTAATCTCTTTTTGTGTAGTAATAATAGCATATATAATCATTCAAGGTGAAAAAGAGGTATTAAACAAAACCAGTAAAGAAAAAAATGATATCAATTTATTAAAAGATTGGAGGCTTTGGTTAGGTCTTACTTTAATGCAGGTTGGTTTTGGTCCATTTTATAATTTTTTTACTATATATGAAACAAATGCGGGGATAAGTCTTGAGATGACAATATATCTCTGGAGCTTTGGAGTTGTTGTCGAAGTTTTTATGCTTTTTTTTCAAGGAAGATTTTTACGAAATAATCTACTATTAGTTTTACAAATTACAACATTTGTAACTGCAATTAGATGGTTTTTAGTATTTTTATTTCCACAAAACTTAGCTGTGCTGTTTTTTTCACAAAGTCTACACGCTCTTTCATTTGCATTGTTTCACTCAGCAGCAATTAGCTATCTATTTGCACTTTATAGACATAAATCTCTAGCGCAACAATTTTTTTCAGGGGTAACTTATGGTTTTGGATCATTTGTAGGGGCCTTGTATTCAGGTTTTGTTTATGAATATTTTCCTACATATTTGTTTTTAAGTGCTACTATAATAGCATTTTTGGCATCCGCAAGCTTATATTTATGGAAAAAAACTAAAACTAGATAATCAAACTTTATTAATAAATTATATAACTTTAGGTAAAATCTATATTATGAAAAAAACACTAATTGCACACTCCCCTGATGCTGATGATATCTTTATGTATTATGCCATTAAATTTGGTTGGGTAGATATGAAAGACACTAAGTTTGATAATATCGCACTAGATATTCAAACACTAAATGAAAAAGCTTTAAAAGGTGAATATGAAATAGTAGCAATTAGTTTTGCTCTTTATCCTCACATAAGAGAGGATTATGCCCCACTCCGTACTGCTGTAAGTTTTGGTGAGGGGTATGGTCCTAAAGTTATTAAGAAAAAAGGTACTATTTTAAAACCTAACTTCAAAGTAGCACTAAGTGGCGAACATACAACAAATGCAATGCTTTTTCGTATTAAATTTCCAAAAGCTAGAATAACTTATATGAACTTTCTTGATATTGAACAGGCTGTTTTAGACGGTGTTGTAGATGCTGGTGTGTTGATACATGAGTCTATTTTAACTTATGATGATAAACTTGAAGTTGAGATTGAGATGTGGGATATTTGGCAAGAGTTAGCAGGTAAAGATTTACCTCTGCCATTAGGTGGGATGGCAATAAGCCGATCAATTCCATTAAATAAAGCTATAGAGTATGAAAAAACTTTAACAAAAGCTGTTGATGTAGCAAGGAAGCATAAGGACAAATTATCTCAAATGTTAATTGAGCGTAATCTTGTTCGTATAGATGCCCCAACACTAGATAAATATTTAGAACTTTATGCAAATGACCAATCAATTGAGTTAAGTGAGATTCAATATAAAGCTATAGATAAACTCTTTGAGCTTGGATATAAAAATGGATTTTATGATTCCTCTATAAATGTACAAGATTATATGATACCAACTGAGTATGAGGAGCTAAGAAAAGGATAATGGAAGCAAAACTAGTAGCACTTGGAATAGAAACATTTAAAATAGCACTAATGCTTGCTTTGCCGGGGCTTTTAACCGGTATGCTTTTAGGTCTTGCTGTTTCAATTTTTCAAGCTACTACACAAATCAATGAGATGACACTTTCTTTTATCCCTAAAATTATTGGTGTTGTTATTGTAATTATTTTAACAATGCCATGGATGTTAAACGCAATGACAGATTTTTCTGTAAATGTATTTAATATGATTCCAACATTTATAGAATGACAAAAAAAATTGACTTTTGTAAATTTTCATCTATTAAGATAGGTGGAGAGATTGATGTTAAAATTTTAGAAAATTGTGATGACTTGGACCCTAAAGCCTTTTTAATTGGTTCTTGTAATAATGTTTTAATAGGCACAAATCCACCTCCACTTATGAAACTATCAAAAAAATTTGACTATATAAAAATAGAAAATAATTTATTAAAAATAGGCTCAGCTACACCATCTGGAAAAATTAACTCATTTTGCAAAAAAAACAATATAGCAAATTTTGAATTTTGTTCTAATTTACCAGGGACATTGGGTGGATTGGTTTATATGAATGCTGGACTAAAAGAGTATGAAATATTTAATAACCTTGTATCTATCCTCACTTGTGATGGTATAAAAAACAAAGATGAACTAGATTATGGATATAGGTTTACAAATATATCTTCAGTAGTTTTAGAAGCAACATTTAAATTAGAAAAAGGGTTTGATGAAGATAAAGTTTTAATGTTTAAAAAGATGCGCTCAAATCAACCCTTGATTTCTAGTGCTGGAAGTTGTTTTAAAAATCCAAAAAATGATTATGCAGGTAGACTTATAGAAGAGGTTGGCTTAAAAGGGAAAAGAATCGGCGATATGGAGTTTAGTAAAAAGCATGCTAATTTTTTAATAAATCATGGTAAAGGTACTTTTGATGATGCGATGAGATTAATCAATGAAGCTAAAAAAAGAGTTTTAAATCAGTTTAATATCAATCTTGAGTGTGAAATTAAAATTTTAAATATTTCTGATTTAAAAAGTGCTTTATCGTAGCTACATCTTATTTCGTATTAAATAAAAAATACTTATTATGAAAACATTTTTTTCATAGCTTTAAAAAAGAGTTTAAACAAACCTTTATTTCCAACTACTTTATCTATAAAATCATTATATGTAGTTTTTTTATCTTCTAAAAAACCTCTAAAATATTTTTCACTAGCTTCTAGTCCACCATCTTTTTCGATTTCTATAAGTTTTTTATATATTGGTGCTATAGTATTTATAGCTTCTTGTGATGCTGCTTTTCTAAAAGCAGTATATGAAATGATTTCATTAGTTATAGCATCAATTTTTGGCTCAAAATCTGTAACAACCCAATAGTAACTTCCATCTTTAGCTAAGTTTTTTACAACTGCTATAAAATTATTGCCACTTGAGATTCTGTCCCACATAAGCTTAAAAGCAACTCTAGGCATATCTGGGTGCCTAATTATATTATGAGGTCTACCGATAAGTTCTGATTCTTTATACCCTGACACTTTAACAAAATAATCATTTCCGTACTCTATAATGCCTTGTGGATTTGTTTTTGACACTATGTATCTTTTAGTATCTAGTTTTATCTCTTTATCGATTGGCTCTGGTCTTTTCATAATTTATCTCCTCTTAAAAAGAGATTATATTCTTTTTTTACTAAAAATATGTAATAATTGCGTAATTTAATAAAAAGTTCATATTATGAATAGAGAAGAATCAGTTAAAGCTGTACTAAAAGTAAAAGAATACCATGAAGATATGATCTCTAATATTAGAGGATTAGTTAATGGTAGGGATGTTGAAATATTGCCCCCAGTTGCAAAAACAAAGTGTACACTCGGTCTGTGGTTGTATAATCCAGAAAATAGAGTTAAAGATATATTAGGTTTAATATTTTATGAAAAGATAGATGCCTTACATGAAAAGTGGTATGATGAATATATAAATATATATAATATTTTTAATAAAAAAGAAAAAAAATCTTTTTTATCAAAAATAATGGGGTCAAATAAAATTAAAATGATGGATATGGATAGAGCTAAAGCATATTATGCAGATTTAGAGATAACCACAGAAAAAATACTTACAGAGCTTGATAAATCACACAGAAGATTTTTGGCACTAAGCAACGCCTCTTTTGAGCCTCCTAGCACTTAAAAATAAGTAGTCTTTTCCAGTTATAACTACTCGATAACCTTTTTGTTGCAAATATTTTTTACAAAAATGGATATCTTTTAGAACTTTACCCATCTCTGAAAAGTTATAATTTGGAACCTCTGCACCATAAATCATCTCCCCATCAATCCAGCGACAATTTGGAAAACCAAGAATAATAGAGCCTCCATCATTTAAATAGTTTTGATACAAAGACATAAAAGTTGGATTAAAGTTAATATTTGAGCTTTGAAGTGTACCTATAGAGATAATCATATCAAATTTATTAAGGTCTATCTTATCTAAGTTATTTATATCAGCATTTATCATCTTGGTAGTTGGAAATTTATTTTGTGCATATTTTATTATTGTGCTTGAATAATCTATACCTACAAACTCTTTAGCAAAGAACTCCTCCTCGCTAAGCATATTTTTGATAACTTCAAACTCATCACCTTTGTTTATCCCAAGACTTAATATTTTATTTTTTGATTTTATATCACAAAATTTTAAAGCCTCCTGATAATAATATAAAAAGCTAAATTGTGATATTTTATCTATTTTAAAAAAATCGCTTTGTACTCCATATTTTTCATCATTTTGTTTTATCTTATGAAAACTATGACTTTCATTAAGTTTTTTAAAACAAAGCTTAATATTTTCACTCTCTTGGCTATTAACAAAAAGCAGTTTCATTTTATATATTTGTGCTAAATCAACAAATGGCTTAATGCCAAGCTTTTCGTAAAAGTCTAATGTTATAACTATAGATAGTATTTCATCAAATTTAAAATTTGAATTTTTAAAAAAGAAAAGAATCTCATAAGAATTTTTAAATATTTTCATTTGTTATTATAGTATATTTTTTATATTCAGCGTTAATTAACAATAAATAATTTATCATATGGAGATTTAATTAATATAAGGATTATTTATGCAAAGAAGAGATTTTTTAAAAGTTGTTGGTGTTGGAGCGGCAATGGTTGTAGTTCAACCATCAATGATTGGACAGAAGCTATACGCAGATAACGGCACTATGTTTAAAACTTATGATAAAGTACAACTTATGGATGCAGATGGAAATCCTATTTTGGCTTCAAATCTAGAAAAAGAGAAGAATTATGTTTTTAACTACCCACATGTTGCAACGCCATGTTTTTTATTGGCTTTAGCAGAAAAAGTAAGCGGGGATGTAAAACTAAAAAGTGAAGATGGCGAAGAGTATCTATGGAGCGGTGCCGTTGGTAAAGAAAATAATATTGTAGCATACAGTGCAATTTGTTCTCATCAACTAACACATGTAAATCCTGCAGATAGTTTTATATCTTACATACCAAAAAAACAAAAAACTATGGCTTATGCAGAGGGTGGTGTAATTGTATGTGGATCACATCTTTCAGCATTTGACCCTGCAAAAGGAGCAAAAAAACTCTCTGGTCCAGCTTCAGAACCATTAGCAAGCATAGTACTAGAACACCGTGATGATGATACACTTTGGGCTGTTGCAGTTTTAGGTCCAGATAAATTTCACTCTTTTTTCAAAGCTTATAAGCCTGAATTTAAGTTATATTTTGGTGGAAAAAGAAAAGCTAAAAAGTTTGTTACAGTCGCGGCACAAACAGTACCGTTAACTAAATATTCAAAAGAGGTTATTCAATACTAAAAGTATATAGTACAGAGATGTTACTTTTATACCCATCTATGCTTATTTAATATTATATTGTTTTGAAGTGCTTAATAGGCAGATTTATGATAACCTTATTTAATTACTTAAATTAATAGGGGTTATTATAATGACAACTTATAAATAGACGGATTTTAATAATAAAAAATTATATACTTAACTTTATCTAGTTTTTAGTAAAATAATTATTTAAGTTCCACTTTATACTAATCAATGTAATATAAGTCAATCTGAAAAATAAATTTATTTAATTTATTTAATAAAACTCAAGGGGAAAAATATGTCATTAAATCGTCGTAATCTACTTAAATTTGGAGCTATTAGTGTAGCTGCCGCTGCTACCATGGCTGGATGTAATAAAGAAGCTGTACCTACTAAGGTGAGCAATTCATCTGCTGCTAGTGCTTCTGCTGTTTTAGGTAAACATAAAGTTGTAGTTATTGGTGGAGGTTTTGGAGGGCTTAGTGTAGCAAAAGGATTAAGAAAAAAAGACAAATCACTTGATGTTCTTGTTATTGAGAAAAATGAAACATTTATGTCTTGCCCTTATTCTAATGCTTTACTTGGCAAGCTAGATGGTGTTGATTTTGGTACACTGATACATGATTATGCGCAGCCTGTTGAAGAACATGGTTATGGTATGCTTCACGCTGAGGTTACAAATATAGATAGAGCTGCAAAGCAAGTCCATACAACCAAGGGTGTAGTTGAATATGAAATTTTAGTATTATCTCCTGGTATCGCTTATGATTATGAAAATCAATTTAAAAGCTGGGATGCTGAAAAAATAAAACATATTAAAAGAGTTGCGCCAGGTGCACTTATTTCTGGAAAAGAGCATGTTATCTTAGAGCGTAATTTAAGCGACATGGAAGATGGAGATGTAATTATTACTATTCCTGAGGGTAAATTTCGTTGTCCTCCAGCTCCATTTGAGAGAGCTTCTATGATTGCTACATATATGGAAAAAGAGGAGATTGAAGGTAAAGTAATTATTCTTAACCCCTCGGCAAAAATGGCAAAAGGTCCTGCATTTAAAGAATCATGGGAAGAGCTACATGGAGACAGAATAGAACATATGGATTATTGTAAAATTACAGATGTTGATCCAATAGCTAAAACAGTAACCTATTTAGACGAGAGCGATGATGATGCAGTAGTTTCAAAAACTATTAAATATGAAGTTCTTAATCTTATACCTAATAACAAAGCAAATCCTGTTGTAGAGATGAGTGGTGTTAAAACTACTACCTCTTTTGGTAAAGTTGTAATGAATGGTTGTTCTTTTCAAACTAAAACTGATCCAGACATCTATGCTGTAGGGGATGTGGTTGGACATGCAATCCCTCCAAGTGGACAAACAGCAACTTGGGCTGCTAAACAATGTGTAGAGGAAATTTTCAATCGCTTAGAAGGTAAATCTTATACATTGCCTGTTAAAACATCTACTGCAAAATCTGCTAATATTTGTTACTCTATTGTTGGGGATAAGCCAAAAGAAGCTATCTTTGTTACTCATGATTTTACTTGGAATGGTAAAGTTATCAAAAGCAAAGGGCATGTTCCTAAAGCACCAAGTGGTAAATTTCGTTCAGCACCTAATGCTAAAGCGACTAGTGATTGGTACAATGGAATTATGAGAGACCTTTTTGCATAAGTTACTATTATAGGAGTCCTTAAGAGGGCTTCTAAAATAATTTTAAATATCTCTCTCTTTTCTTTTTTGTTTCATTTTAAGTTTTGCTAACTCGCGCATATCTTCATTTCTATCACTCTCATCCATAATCTCAACACCAAGAATAGTCTCTACACAATCCTCAAGAGTTATGATACCCTCAGTTTGATCATAATTATCCATAACCAAAAACATATGATCTTTTTTTGATATAAATAGGTCTAGTGCTTTAGATACTGGCACATTTTCATTAATTGAAAATATATCTTTTTTTATACTTGCTAAAGTTACACTATCATCTTTTAAAGCTTGTTGAAATATTTTCTTTGTAAGGACAATCCCTGTTACTTCTTCAATTGAATCATGATATATTGGGATTCTTGAAAAATTAAATATATCATTTTCACTGCTTACTATATCTTTTAAGGTACGAGTTTCATCAAGAGCAAAAACAACACTTCTTGGAGTTAAAACATCTGCAATTTTCATCTCATCTAATTTTAAAATATTTTCTATGAAATCAGATTCTTTCTCATCAATTACACCATCGTCCTCACTAAGCAACATACTCTCTAGCAACTCATCTTTGGTAAGTATATTGGCATCTTTATTACCTTTTGAGATTTTATCTGTAACAAATAGAGTGGTTAATATGATTGGGTAAGTAATCCATATTAAAAGTCTTATAATTTGTGCAGAAAATGGGGCTAATTGTTTCCAATAAATCGCACCTATTGTTTTTGGTATTATCTCAGATAAAAAGAGAATAGCAAATGTCATAATAATTGAGATAATAACAACAGCATCGTTTCCAAAAAGGATAGCAGCCTGAGCGCCAACAGCAGCAGCCCCTATAGTATGTGCAATAGTATTTAGTATTAAAATAGAAGCTATCGATTTACTTATATTGGTTTTATGAATACGAAGAAGTTTTCCAATTTGTGGTTTTTCTTTTTCTAGAACTGAAATATATGACATATTTACAGATAGAAGAACAGCTTCTAGTACGGAACATATAAATGATATCCCAACTGCTAGAGCAAAATAAAGTAGTAATAATTCCAATGTTTACAAAATCCTTAAAGTAAAATCCATGTTGCAAGTCCTAAAAAACTAAAAAAACCTACAACATCTGTAATAGTTGTTAAAATAACGGTACTCCCAATAGCAGGATCAATATCCATTTTTTTTAAAAATAATGGAATTATAGCACCAAAAAAACCAGCCATAAGTAAGTTAATTATCATACTAAGAGCTATAACATAGCCTAAATATTCAATATCAAACCAGAGGGAGGATATAACTCCTATAATTATAGCGAATATGAGACCATTTAACAACGAAATAGCCACCTCTTTTTTAACAATCCTATAAGCGTCACCTTGTGAAATCCCACCTAGGGCAAGTTGTCTTACTACAACGGTAAGAGTTTGTGTCCCAGCATTGCCACCCATAGAGGCAACTATTGGCATAAGTATCGCAATAGCTACTATACTTTGTAGAGTATCTGCAAATATCCCAATGACTAAAGATGCAGCAATTGCTGTTAAAAGATTTAGTCCAAGCCACGATGCACGTTTTCTTCCAGCTTTCATAACTTCATCATCTTCCTCTGCATCATCATCAACACCAGCAAGGTTATACATCTGCTCTGTAGCATGCTCATTAATTATATCAAAAACATCATCTGAGGTAATACGTCCAACTAATATACCATTTTCACTAACAACTGGCATAACTGAAAGGTCATACTCTTCAAAGTAGTGTACTACTTCTTTTATGTTCTCTATGTCTTTTGCAATTTTTGGCTCAAAATTTTCATCACTTTCTTTAATATTTTGAAATAGTGTTTTATTAAAATCAAAAATTAACAAATCTTCAAGACCAATAGTATAATAAAGTTTGTTTTCTCCATCTGTAATAAAAAGATTTTGAATATTTTCAAGTTTATTTTCTTTACGCAAAGTAGCAAATCTTTTTATTACCTCATGAACAATTTCATCTTTTTTAGCGGTAAAAACCTCAAGTTGCATATAAGAACCGGCTTCATCTTCATCATATGTTTTTAGTTTTGTTATCTCTTGTTGATCTTGAGGCTCAAGTGTTTTAAATACTTTTTGTGCAACATCTTCATCTGTTTCATGAAGCTCTTGCATAAATTCATGCTGGTCATCTGACTCTAGCTCACTAACAGCTAAAGAGAGTTCATCTACACTAAGATTTTCTACTATATCATTAAAAAACCTATCAGGAAGAGCAAGCGCTACATCTCCAACTAAATTTTTTGGGATCAGCTTTATAGCTTCAGCAAACTTAGAATCATCTAAATGTCTTAAAATTTGTGCTATTTCTGATGGGTGCATCTCACTTATAGAGTGAGAGTCTAAATATTCGCTAAGCTTTTGCATAGTGAAATTATAGCGAAGTATTTAGTGCAATAATCGGGTTTAAGTTTTAATTAAATATCTCATCTATTTTTCAGGGACTTAATAAAGACTTCTTTTTATTATCTATTACACTAAGTAGTGCTGGAAGGGCAAGTAAATCAACTATAACAGCGATAAAAAGTGCAGATGCTGTAACAATACCAAAATGATAATTAGGATTAAAATCACTAAATATAAAGACTAAAAATGCTGCACTTAAAATTATAGTAGTAAAAATTATAGCACTACCAGCATATCGCATCACATACCTTAGTGCATCTTCAAGGTTATTACCCCTTTTTCTAGCTTCTATATATTTAACCATAAAATGTATAGTATCATCAACCGCAACCCCAATAATAATCGCGCCTGCAATCGCGACCCCCATATCTATATCTATATTTAACCAGCCCATAATGCCAACTACTAAAATTATTGGCAATAAGTTTGGTGCAATAAAAAGTGGTAACATCTTAAATTTCTTAAAAATTATAAGCATAATGAAAGATATTAATACAATTGCTAAAGTTATAGACTGAATTAATGTATCTGTAACATCATGTTGCATATGTGCAAACATTACAGCTTGACCATTTACCTCAGCACTATATGATGTACCGTCCCACCAATCTTCTATCCAATTTATTTGTTCTAAATCTTTTGAAGTATCTACTATATTTACAGTTGCACTGACACGGAACAACCTTTCTTCAATATCCATTTTATCATTTATCTCCATACCCTGTGGCAATGATAATGAATATAAAAGTAGATATTGTGCGATAAGATTTTTATCATCAGGTATTGTTTTGCTCCCTGTCATTACATTACTAAATATTTTTACTGTATCCATGAGTGAACTTATATGTTTTACATCAGGATATTTTGCATATAGCTCTTCGTAAAATTTATCTACTGTTTTTAAAAAATCTGGCTCTTTTATGCCATCTTTTTCTTTTGAGTCAATAATTATCTCATAGCTCATAGGACCTGTTAGATTTTTTTGCAAAAACATTGTATCTACACGAAAAGGCACATTTTCTTTAAAGTATCTAACAGTATTTGAATCAACATTTACTTGCGTTATCCCAAGCCCTATAGCGACAAAAGTGATAAAAGAGATTAGAAGTATTTTTTTATCATTTTTTATTATGAAAGCTGTAAAAAAATCAGCTATTTTATGCCCACTCTCAGCGTTGTCTTCACTATTAGGTTTAATTTTAGGGTTTATTATTGCAAGCACTGCAGGAACAAAAAGTATAGTTAATACAAATGCCAATAAAGCTGCACTTGCGGTTGCAATTCCTAATGTTTTAATTGGTACTACTGCGGAAATACTAAGAGATGCAAAACCAATTGCTGTTGTTATTGAAGTTAAAAATAGAGCTAAAAAGTTTTTATTTACACTATAGTGAATTGCTTTATGGTTGTTAAACCCTTTTTTCTTGGCTATTATATATATCCACAGTAGATGCATTGCATCGGCTATACCAATAGCCATTACGAAAACAGGTATATTTGCTGTAAAATTATTTAGCTTATAGCCTAACATAACTTGAATTGAGAGAACTATTAAAAAAGTAAATATTACTACACTCATGCTAAGCAAAGCTATACTAAATTTTTTAAATATTATCACCAAAAAGATAAATGCCATTATTATAACAAGAGGGGTAAAAACACTAGCATCATGTTTTGCTATCTCTATGAATGATGAATTTATTATAGGCCCTCCATTTAGGTGAAACTCAAAACCATTTTTTTCAATTTCTGGTTTTATTATCTCTAAAACAGAATCACGAAGTTTTAAAGAAACTTCGGGGTCATCACCAGCTTTTGGAGTCATTCGCCCAACAATCATAGCTGTTGTTGCATCGTTGGATATTAATTTGCCTACAATAACATCTTCCCCCATTGCAATCTTTTTTTTGGAGGCAAAATCTTCAGCTTTCATGGAATCAATATCTTCTATAAAGTCCTCCACTAAAACCTCATCTGGATATTTTGGGTCTGTATGGATATACTGATAGTTTGTAATTGAATCAACCCTTGCAATATACTCAGTTTGCCAAAGCTTCTCGGTCATAGAAGCGATTGATTCTAAAGCTTCTT
>JAMOMX010000346.1 GCA_027066935.1 Sulfurimonas sp.
AGGCTAAAAGAGTGATTTGATGAGCTTGAAGTTTATCTCCGCTACAAAGTAAGATATCTCCACTTTTTATATCTTCGCCACAAAGACGAATGTGTCTTGCCATATTTAAATCTTTTGGTAGTTCAACACCATCTTTATGTTGTACTGTATCCTCTGCAGGAACAATCAGTTCACAACCATCAGGAATTTTAGCACCAGTCATAATTTTAATACCATTACCACATAATAATATCTCATTAGAATTATCACCCGCAAAAATAGTATGTGTAACTTTAACTTTTTTGCCAGCATCACAATGTTTTACAGCAAAACCATCCATCGCTGAGTTATCATAAGGGGGAAGATTATGAGTAGCTACAATATCTTCAGCGATAATATATGAAAGTGCTTGTTCTATTGGTAAAATTTTAAGTGAATTTCTTTTAGTGTGTTTATATATAAAATCGAGTGCTTGTGTAATTGTAACAGCCATTTTTGTAACCTCATTTAAAATTATTGGATAGAATTCCATTATGAATGAAATGTATGAGATGAGTATTGTAACACACAACTTTAGTGTATTGGCTGTTTTGCTGATTATAGCGATAAATCTTTATAAGATTACTAAGGCAGATGATGTCTTTAAATATAGAAAATTCAACACCTTATTTAACCCAATTGGCGGTACTATAATTGGTTTTGTCATTTTTACAGGTGTTGTTATGATGGCTGCAAAACATTTAGATTTTACATTTGCAAATAATATTATGATTATTTTTTCAATTGTTTTAATAGTTTTAGAAGTTAAACGCTCAAAAGGTATGAAACATATTAAAAATGATAATTTAAATGGTTTTCTTATTTATAAAAAGTTTAGTCAAAAAATTTTAATAACTGAATTTTTAATAACTGCAATTTTATATATTGGTATGCTTTTGTGATATATGTTTTTGATGAAGATGCTGGAGATGAGAGTTTAATTTTAAAGGGTGAATTATTTAAGTATCTCATTAAAGTTCGTCGTCATACACTTGATGATGAGCTTTTTTTTCGCAATAAAGAAGATATAAAAATATTGTATAAATATAAAATAGTTGAATTAGAGCCTAAAAAAGCAACTTTAGAGCTTCTAAATTCAGAATTATCAGAAGTAAAAGCTAAAAGAGATTTACATATTGGGTGGTGTAAAATCGATATTAAAAGTATTGAAAAAATCCTTCCAAGTTTAAGTGAGATTGGAGTAAAAAAGATAACTTTTATAGATTGTGAACGCTCACAAAGAAATATCAAATTAGATTTTAAAAGATTTGATAGAATTTTAGAAACTTCAATGCAGCAATGTGGCTCAACTCAAAAAATAGAGTTAGAGAGATCAAAAAGTTTAGAAGAGTTTATAAAATTAAACCCAGATGCTAAAGTATTTGATTTTGCAGAAAAAATACTGCATAACGGTGATGAGATAAAAACTGTAATCATAGGTTGTGAGGGTGGCTTTTCCTCTAAAGAAAAAGAGTTTTTTTCATCACTTGAAGTTTTTAGACTAGATACTCAAATGGTTCTTCGGAGTGAGAGTGCTGTTATGGCAGTTGCATCAAAAGTAATACTTTAAGAAAAATTTTGGTATAATCCTGTTTCTAAAAAATCCGCACCCATACGGATTAAAAAAATATATAGATATTCGCAAATTACCGAGTATCAAAAGGCAAAAAAATGAAAAAAGATCTTCATCCTAACT
>JAMOMX010000347.1 GCA_027066935.1 Sulfurimonas sp.
CTACGATCCTCTTAAAGTCCGCATCTTGCGATTTATTAAGATCATCACAAATATTTGTCGAAATAAAACCATCTGTTATCAAACCAAATGTTACACCACCCTCAAGCTCTAAACAATCCAAAAATTGCAAAGAACTATTTGTCTCTCCAAAGTAAAATATCTCTTCCCAATTTTCCTTTGTTATCCTATAAATATTTGGATCATAACTAACTTTATAATATCTATCAAAAATCTTTTTCAGATGATTAAAGCTATAGATATGCCCCTGTCTAAAATCAAAATCCTCAGCTGCAATTTCCGTATATGCCCCTCTCTCTGAATCATACTCATCACCCTTGCTCTCATCCATCGTATCATTTAGTATATCTAACAAAATCTGAGGCTCTTTAAGTTCATAACTTTCAAAATATTTAAGCAATGGTCTCTCTAAATATAATGTTTTTGTATTATTAACATCCAACTTTATCTGATCGAGAATAAAATTTAGATTTAATTTCCCCATAGGATACTCTGTAAAAAGCCCTATCTCTACCTCTGTTTTAGGCTCAACCGTTGCAAAATTAGAGTAAGCCAAAAACATATCAAGCCCAACTCTATCTTCAATTTTTGGAGCTTTCTCTTTTAACATACTTACAAAATCTCTAAAAACCACAGAAAATTGATTTCTTGCATCTAAATAAACAACTTGATCAAAGCTTTTTTTAGAAATAGAGAGCGAAATAAGAACCAAGGCAGATATAATAGCAATAAATCCGATGGTCATAAGTAATACAATAGCTTTTTTCATTATGTTTAAAGTGACTTTCTTTTATAATAGATAACAGCGTATATTTTATAAACAATATGCTTAAAATACAACTATTTTAAAAAGGTAATTATATGAAAAAAGGTTTTTCACTTATAGAGATTATGATTGTTATCATCATCTTAGGATTGTTAGCTGGACTTGTACTCCCAAATCTCTTAGGACAAAGTGAAGAGGCAAAGAAAAAGATTGTCTGTATTCAGATGCAAAGTATAAATGATGCATTTAAAAATTTTAAACTCCAAAATGGCATCTACCCTTCCACAGAAGAGGGAATGGACGCTCTTATCTCAAATCCAGATGAAGAAAAATACAAAAGCTACCCAGATGGCGGTTTTTTAGATGGAACCAAACCATTAGACCCTTGGAAAAATCCATACATCTACATAAATAATGATGGTGAAATAGATATGATATCTTTAGGAGCTGATGGAAAAGAAGGTGGCAGTAAAGAGAGTGCTGATATCAGTTTCTCTACTTGTAAGGCGAAGTAAAATTTGCCTTTATGAGTTTTTAAAAATCTACACTATCCCAAGTTTCTTTAATTTTATTCCAGAAACACAGTACCAACTTAAAAACGGAATCCAAAAAAGATAAAATCCCATTATCATGTGGTGATGATTTATTTTAATATGGTGACCCGTAGGGGATTCGAACCCTTTAAATAGGTTTTTATATTTATAGTCATATCTGTTATAAATGTCACTTAAAGCCTACCACACAATACTTCATTAAACATCATTATCATATTATACTTTATCATGTTCTATCATGTTTTATCAAATATGGGTGGTAATAGGGTGGGAAAAAATAAAAAATTATGCTAATATTTTTAAAATTGAAAATAGGAGCTATTTTGAAAAGAGTTCATTCAAAAAAATATCAAGGTG
>JAMOMX010000348.1 GCA_027066935.1 Sulfurimonas sp.
ATATCTATTTGTAAGTGTTGCGATTGAGCTTGCATGTAAGAGCATATTTAGAAGGGTGCGTTCTGTTTTTAAAACTGTATGAGAATCACCACGAATAATTGCTAAGATATCACCAACTGCGAAACTCTCACCATCTTTTTTACCCCAAACAATCTCTAAACCTTCCTCTTCACATAAAGCATCTAAATATAATTGACCAGCGAGTACGCCATCGCATTTTGCAACTATGTCAGCTTTAGCCTCTATACTTGGCTCTACTAGTGCATATAAATCTCCGCGACCAACATCTTCAGCTAATGCATCTCTTACAAACTCTTTTATCATAATTCCAACATTCTCTCTAAAGCAATTTTTGCCCACTTTCCAGTTTCTTCATCAATTTTAATCTCATTTAGAGGTTCACCCTCATCTATTGACTTTAGCACATCATATAGATCTCGCAGAGTTGTCTCGTTCATAGTTGGACACTCTGGCTTAGTTGAGCTGAGTACATAGGTATTTTTTTTTCGAAGTCTATTTACTAGATTAAACTCAGTTCCAACAGCTACTTTTTGCTCTGGATCTAACTCTTTAATATACTTAATAAGTTGAGAGGTTGAACCTACAAAATCTGACGCATCACAAATAGCTGGATCACACTCAGGGTGAGTAGCTATCAAAATACCTGGATACTTTTTACGGTAAAAGTTAATATCATCTACAGTAAATAGTTGATGAACTGAACAAAAACCATTAAAACAGATTACATCGCTCTCTTTTAAATCACTACCATCACCTATTACACAAGACTTGAGATTCATCTGATTTGCTATGTTTTGTCCTAAACAACGATCAGGTACAAAAAGAATTTTTTTACCTTCTTTTAATGCGTTTGTAATTATTTTTTTTGCATTTGATGAGGTACAAACAAGTCCACCCATCTGAGCTACTTTTGCTTTTACTTCTGCATTTGAATTTATATAAGTAATTGGCAAAATATTTTCATTTGGTATACCAGCTTCATTTAATATATTTACAGCATTTTCATACATAAAACCATCAATCATGGTAGCCATTGCACAACATGCAAGACGAGGCATAACTACACGTTTTTTAGGTGAGAGCACTTTTACACTTTGACCCATAAAACCAACACCACAAAATACTACATAGTCTGAACTATCAGCCTTTGTCTTCATCGCTAACTCTAGAGAATCACCAGTTATATCACCCATCTCAAAAACTTCATCTCTTTGGTAAAAATGAGCTACTATAGTAACACTGAGTTTTTGTTTATATTCATTAATCTTTTGTCTTAATTCTTCGTCTGTATATTGCACAAAAATTTCCTACATTTAATATTGATGTAATTATATCGAAAAATAAAAATAAGTAATATTTGAATAGATTTGTTTGATTGTTTATGAATTTAAAAGTTTGATAATGTTGTTGAATTATCTTAACGGGTAATCTAATTAGTTATATTATGATTTTTATTGTATACTTCATTTGAATAAAAATAAGGAGATAAAATGAAAATTTTAGCGATGGTTTTACTTGGAGTTAGTTTATTGTTTGGTGCGATTGATATAAATAGTGCTTCTAAAAAAGAGTTGAGTTCTTTAAATGGAATAGGTGTTAAAAAAGCTGAATTAATCATAGCTCATAGAGATGTGAGTTGTTTTAAAAATATCGATGAGCTCATTTTAGTTAAA
>JAMOMX010000349.1 GCA_027066935.1 Sulfurimonas sp.
AGTGTCCGTATCTGTGTCGGTGTCTGTATCGGTATCCGTGTCCGTGTCCGTGTCGGTATCTGTGTCGGTGTCTGTGTCTGTATCGGTGTCAGTGTCGGTATCAGTATCCGTGTCTGTATCAGTGTCGGTATCTGTATCAGTGTCAGTGTCAGTGTCAGTGTCGGTATCTGTATCAGTATCCGTGTCAGTGTCTGTATCGGTATCGGTGTCTGTATCTGTATCAGTGTCCGTATCTGTGTCGGTGTCGGTGTCTGTGTCTGTATCAGTGTCTGTATCTGTGTCCGTGTCAGTGTCTGTGTCGGTGTCAGTGTCTGTATCTGTGTCCGTATCTGTGTCTGTATCAGTGTCGGTATCTGTATCACTCTCTAAATAACGATTCTCTGATTCTAATTCAATATTATCATCATTCTCATCATAAAATATTTCAGTTTCATCAAATTCTCTTGGACGAAGATCCGATACAATGTTTGTTGATGCATTATTTGGATCATTAAATATAGCTTCTCCACCTTCAGTAGTCTGAGCCCCAGCTGCCTCGCCTGCTGCTGTTTCTATATCCTCTACTGATGGAATTTCAGCATTATCCAATTCATCACCATACTCTTCAAGTATATTTTCAATAGCAATACCATGAGTTACAGTTTCATTTTCTGCAAACTCTTGCTGATACAAGGAAGCGTCAAAAAGTTGTTCTTCTTCTCCTAAAATAAGGAGATTAGAACCATCTTTCATACTTATTACAAGACTATCTATAGATACATTAGAACTATCTCCAATAATCACTTCGCCTTCATTAATTGCATCACCTTTAGATAATTCACGAAGAGAACCATCCTCAGCTTTTACATAAAATTTACCACCATCTATACTTGATATTTTTCCAATTATTTTCGACATAATGATTTCCTAGATATTTATTTATGGTGTCATAATATAACAAATTTTTAAATATATAAATTGTACTTAAGTACAGCACTATAAAATAATACCATCCCCATTAAAAAAGGTTAGGTATAAGATGTCTAAAATATTTATGTCCTCTTACTTATTGTTCAATATATAAATATAACTTTTTTTATTAAATCCGTAATTTTCATAAAAAGCGTGAGTTTCTTTTCTTTGAAAACCACTTGAGAGCACGATATTTTCACACATTGCTACCTTAGAAAAATCAACCAAATAATCAAGCATCATTTTTCCGTAACCTTGCGCTCTTAAAGCTGAGTCAGTTACTAAATCAAAAACATAAAGATGTCTTTTATGGTATAAATTTGTTTGCACTGCAACACCGGCATAAGTTATTAGTTTTTTATTTTCAAAAATTCCAATCATCTTATACTCCATATGGCGCATATCATATATCAAATCTTCAAACTCTTTATAACTTAGTTCAATTCGGAGTTGAGATATTATTTTGTAAGCTATATCCAATTCTTTTAGGTCTAATTCTCTTATCTGCATATCACACTTTATAATAACTTTGCTATAATTTCGATAAATATAAGGGATTTTTTTTTATGTACACTAAAAACTTTGAAGTTGTTATCGTTGGTGCTGGTATTTCTGGATGTGCTTTAGCCTATACTATAGCTAGATACACTGATATAAAATCTATTGCTGTAGTTGAAAAATATGAGGATGTAGCTACACTAAACTCTAAAGGAACTAGCAACTCACAAACTATGCATGCTGGTGATATTGAAACAAACTACACTTTGGAAAAAGCAGCGATTACTAAAAGAACTGCAAAAATGGTTGAGAGATATTGTTTGGGGCACGGTCTTCAAAATGATGTCATATATGCACATCAAAAAATGGCACTTGGTGTTGGAAAAAAAGAGGTTGAGTTTTTATTACATCGATATGAGGAATTTAATCAACTATTTCCATACCTTGAAGTATGGAATAAAGAAAAATTAAAAGAGTTAGAACCTCGTGTTGTTTATGATGAAAATGGAGATGAAAGACCTGAAGAGATAGTTGGAATTGGAACAAAAGATCAATGGACAACTGTAGATTTTGCGAAATTATCACAATCTTTTATAGATGAAATCAAAAAAGAAGATATTGAGTTTGAACTATTTCTAAACACAGAAGTTAAAGATATTGAACATTCTGATAAACGAGGATATATTGTAAAAACACCAAAGGGCAATTTTTATGCAGATTTTGTAGTTACAGATGCAGGTGCTCACTCACTATTTTTAGCACATCGTATGGGGTTTGGAGAAAATCTTGGTTGCCTTCCTGTTGCTGGTAGTTTTTACATGACAAATCAAAAGCTTTTAAATGGTAAAGTTTACATGATTCAAAATCCAAAATTACCATTTGCAGCACTTCATGGAGATCCTGACATATTAGCAAATGGAAATACACGTTTTGGTCCAACTGCACTTATGCTTCCAAAATTAGAACGATATAAACCAGGTACCTATATGGACTTTTGGAAAACACTTAGATTTGATATGAATATAGTAAAAGCATTGTGGAAACTTTTAAAAGAGAGTGATATTCGTAACTACATATTTAGAAACTTTTTATTTGAAGTACCTTTTTTAAATAAACGATTATTTTTAAAAGATGCTAGAAAAATTGTACCTGGACTTAAGTTAGATGAATTTGAATACGCCAAAGGATTTGGTGGTGTTCGTCCACAGGTATTAAATAAAGATGAGCAAAAACTTATGTTAGGTGAAGCTTCTATATTTACAGGAGAGGGACTCATTTTTAACATGACACCATCACCTGGAGCGACATCTTGTCTTGGTAATGCTGAGCGTGATGTTCAATATATTGCTCAATACTTAGGTAAAAAATTCGATCAAGAACATTTTAACGATGAGTTAACCGAGGGCGAATATTGTGTGCTTCCAGAGCCTATTGAATCACAAAAAGCTGTTGTAAATCTTATTCGCGCAGAGATTGCTCGTACACATGAAAAATATATGCAAAATATTATCATCGATAAACCTGATGAAGAATTTTGGGATAAACCACACTCAAAACTAAAATAATCATCTTTTAATTAACTCTTGGATATAATTCGCAAATTAAAATATATCTAAGAGAGATAATCATGGTAACAGTTCAAAATCTAATAATGCGCTTTGGAAATAGAGTTCTATTTCAAGACATAAACCTCAAACTTGACCGTCATAAAAGATATGGTCTAATCGGTGCTAATGGTGCTGGAAAAACTACATTTTTAAAAATCCTAAGTGGTGAAATCAACGAATTTGAGGGGGATATTGTTATCCCTAAAGCAAATAAAGTTGGTGTACTTGGTCAAAATCAATTTGCTTATGAAGATTACACAATTATGGATGCTGTTTTATTTGGAAACAAAAGACTATATGATGCTGTAAAAGAAAAAGAAGAACTTTATGCAAATGGAGATTTTGAAGATGATGCAGTAAATAACCGATTAGCTGAGCTTGAAGTTATCTCTGTAGAAGAAGATCCAACTTATGAATATGAAGTAAACATTGGTAAAATCCTTGAAAATGTTGGCATCTCTGCAAGTGATCATTATAATTTAATGAGTTCACTCGATTCTGCTGATAAATTTAAAGTATTACTTGCACAAGTTTTATTTCCTAAACCAGATGTATTATTTCTTGATGAACCGACAAATAATCTTGATATTGAAACTATCTCTTGGCTTGAAAATGAGCTTAAGAGACACGATGGAACTATGGTAGTTATCTCTCACGATAGACACTTTTTAAATGCTGTAGTTACAAATATATTAGATGTAGATTACCAAAAAATTCGTGAATTTACAGGTACTTATGATGATTGGTATATTGCTGCAAATATTATGGCAAAACAATTAGAACTTGATACTGCTAAAAAAGAGAAAGAAAAAGAGCAATTAGAAGCTTTTGTTCGTCGCTTTAGTGCTAATGCTTCAAAAGCAAAACAAGCAACTTCAAGACAAAAACAACTTGATAAACTTCAAATTGATGATATAAAACCATCATCTCGCCGTGATCCAAGCATTGTGTTTAAAGCAAAAAGAACTATGGGTGATGAAGCTTTAGAGCTTCTAAATATTTCTCATTCTTATGGTGAGAATGAAGTTTTAAAAAATATCACTTTAAAATTTGAGCCCGATGAAAAAGTAGCTTTAATTGGTGGGAATGGTGTTGGTAAGACTACTCTTCTTAAAATTCTTATGGAAGAGATGAAACCAAGTAGCGGTGAAGTAAAATGGGGTGCTACAATTGAGTCTAGCTATTTTCCACAAGATACAGCCGATACAATCTCAGGTGATGGAACTTTATATGACTGGTTAAGAGGATTTGATCCTAAGCGTGATATTGCAGAGATTCGCAACTGTCTTGGTAGAATGCTATTTAATGGTGAGCAGCAAGAAAAATCTGTAGTATCAATCTCTGGTGGAGAGAAACATCGTATGATGTTAAGTAAGATGATGTTAGAGGGTGGAAACTTTTTAGTTCTTGATGAGCCATCAAATCATCTTGATTTAGAAGCTATTGTAGCACTTGGTGAAGCACTTCATAATTTTAAAGGTAATGTTATTTGTGTATCTCATGACCGTGAATTATTAGATGCTTATGCTTCACGTATCATTGAGATTAAAGCTGATGGTTCACTTGTTGACTTTAAAGGGACTTATGAAGAGTTCGCAGAGGCTCGTGAAAAAGGTGAAGTTTAGATGTCCAAATATGGTTCGTTTTTAGGTCTTGGGATTGCAGGTAATTTTGCACTTCATTTAGATCAAGCTGGTGAGGCTGAAGATTTTAAAGATATTATTACAGAAGATGAGGCAGCTCCAAAGGGGATGTTTCCATTTTATTTGCCAAACTCAAACCCTTTTGCAAAAGAGATTTTAAGCACATATCCTCTTTCATCAAATACAATTAAATTGCCATTAGATGATGTTAATGTTCAAGCAGAGCCAGAAGTTGGTTTAATCTGTAATTTTGAATATAAAAATGACAAATTATCAAAAATTATACCTACCCATTTTGGAGCTTATAATGATTGTTCTATCAGAATTGCAGGAGCTGAAAAAATTAGCAATAAGAAAAACTGGGGCGAATCTTCTAAAGGGATAAGTGATACTCTTTTTGAGATAGATAAATTTGAAAATGGTGGAATTATGGATGATTTTTCAATCGCTTCATTTTTAATTCGTGATGGTGAAATCCATGCTTATGGAGAAGATGTTGAATTAAATGGTTATAGTTATTTTTATGATAAATTAACATCATGGATATTAAACCAAATAAATACACAAAAAGATTTTGGACCATTAGAAGAGCTAAGTAAATATATCTTAGCATCAGGAAATCCTACACAAGCTATAATTTCAATAGGTGCTACAAGATACACACCATATGGTGAAAGCACTTTTTTAAATTCCAATGATGAAATTGTTATTGTTGTTTACAACCACAAAACAAGCTCTTTAGATGAAGTTGTAAGCTCAATAAAAAATTCATCATTTGATAATTCAAAGATGAGTGTACTTTCACAAAGAGTTATCTAATTTGTTTTAAGTACCATATTTTAATTTTTTTAGTGCTACTTCTTCATCTTCTGTACGCATTAAAGATTCACCAACCAAAAAAGCATCAACACCGGCTTTACTCAAATCTTCTAGTTGCCCATGTTCATAAATTCCACTCTCAGCTACGATGATTTTTCCATTTGGTATCATAGGTATCAAATCATAACAGAGGTTCATATCCATCTCAAAAGTTTTTAAATTTCTATGGTTAATCCCAATGATATCACTTCCAGCATAGATAGCTTTAATTAAGTCTGATTTATCGTGGACTTCAACTAAAGCCTCCATACCTAAATGACGTGTATACCCAAGTAGCTCTTTTAACTCTTTTTTACTAAGTGCTGCAGCTATCAGTAAAATAAAATCAGCACCATGAACCATAGCTTCTAATATTTGATATTTAGATACTATAAAATCTTTTCTAAGTAGTGGGATAGATACATATCTTCTAATTCCGCCAAGGTAGTCTAAGTTACCTTGAAAAAAATGTGGTTCAGTTAAAACGGAGATAGCACTAGCTCCACCTCTTTCATAAGCTTGTGCAATCTCTAATGGATCAAAATCTTCACGAATAACACCTTTTGATGGTGAAGCTTTTTTAACCTCTGCAATTATTCTATATGGATCTTTTTGTGTAGCTTTAAGAAATGGTATTACATCACGAGGTACTCTTGCATTATAAGCTAGTGAGCGACCCAACCAATCAAGAGAGAACTCTTTTTCTCTTTTTTTTAAATCTTCTTTTGTCTTTTTAATAATATCATCTAAAATCATTTTTGCCTTTCTTGTTTTGTTTACATTTTTTTATTTTTTCGTAATGCTCTAAGACTTCAGGTTCATTACCACCATCTAGTTTCATAACTTCTAGTATCAATTTTTTAGCTTTTAAACACTCTCCTAATTTATAATAACCCCAAGCCATAGAATCAAGATAATAGGAGGAGTTTGGTTGTTGTTTTAATGCTTTTTGTATATATGCCATACCTAGTTTAACATCTATTTCATGGTCAATTAAAAGGTATCCAAGATAGTTAAGATATAAAGCATTATCATCATCTATTTGAAGTACTCTTTTTAATTTATTTATAACTCTACTTTGCATCCCTATATCATTTTTGTCTTTAGCTGATTCATATTCAAAAATAGCGTTTTGACCTAAATAATCTATCTCTGCTGTGTCATTATAAATTTTCATTGCTTGCTTAGTTGCTTTATCATAGTTTTTTAATTGTATATAAAGTTGCAAAAGTAATTTATCATCACTAGAGCTATTTTCTAAAAAAGTCATCAGCTTTATATAATCTTTTTTATATCCATAAATTTGAATAATTTTTTTAGCTATCTCTTCATCTTTATCAATTTCATATAATCTTAAATAGGTTGATAATAAACCATCTATATCATTCTCATCACTATAAAAACTAAGCAATCTATTACATATTAATTTTGAGCATCTATACATCATGGAGTGGGATTCTAGTTGAGCTATGGCATCTTTTTTTCTATCCATATTTACATAAAGAATTACAGAGAGTCTATCTAAAACTTTTTCATTAAAATCTTTTGCATAAGCACTCTCTAAATATTTTAAAGCAGTATCATATTTTTGAAGTTTAACATATATTTCGCTAACTAGTATATAATCGTTAACCTCTTGTGATTCTTGAACTAAAAGTATCGCTATTGTTTTAGCAAGTTCAAGTTCATTTAGCCCAATTAAAGCTATTATTTTTATTCGTATAAGATTAAAATCTTTAAACTCACCTAAAGTAATTTCATCTATTCTTTTTACAATTTTTGCATATTGTTTAACTGATAAATCATTTTTTAAAGAGCGGTACAGATACTCTTTTTTACCAGATTTTATATATAACGTATTAAATATGTCAGATGCTATAGTATAGTTTTTTAGTTCTTCTGCTCTTAGAGCTATAAGAATCATTTTATCTTCTTGCTCAAAAGCTTTTTTATTATTTGCTACTTGAAGATTAGGTGATATACTACATCCACTAAACGCAAATAATAAAAAAAATATAACTAGGTAGTTATACATTATCAATCCCGGGACATTCATCTTTTAATTCACCAATTTTTGTTTTATAATAATCCCAAAATGGAAATGTTTTACATTGAGTTGGTCTAGCATCATAAATTTTGCAACCATTTAACTCTTTATTATAAAAAATACATTCATAACTACCATCAACCTTGTTCTCTTTTATGGAGTATTTGTAACCCTTTTTAAAAAGGTATTTTGACACAAGTTGTTTAATATCAATAAACAAAGCCTCACTTATTGCTAAAGCTTCATTTTTTGTAACATATATATAACCACTCTCTCCAGTGCAACATCTTCCCTGACACTCTTTACATGCTAAAGGGTTAAAGGTAAAATTATAACCATCTTTTTTTATTAGATTTGACATTTTATACTTTGCGTATTTGCTTTTTTATAGATATTTTGTGCACTTTTTGAGATTTTATCACCATCAAAACTAATAAATGGTTCATGAATTTTCATCAAGGAATTAGAACCATTTCTAGCATGTACTAACACCAATGAAGCTACTCTATCTATCTTTGGATGAACAAATTGGACATCTACAACTTTCATCTTTACTTTTGCTAACTCAGCACAAATTTCGCCAAAATATATAGCATCATAACAAAAGACAAAGTGAGATCTTGGTTTTAAAAGCTGTGATACTTTTTTGAAAAAATCACTTATTGGTAGGTTTACATTGTACCTAGCATTAAACAACATCTCATCTTCACTTTTTGTACTTTTTGAATGATAAAAAGGTGGGTTTGAAACTATATAATCATATTTTTTCTCAAACTGATACGTT
>JAMOMX010000350.1 GCA_027066935.1 Sulfurimonas sp.
TCATGATGAATGCCCATATAAAGATGAAAATGGGGTTGAAATCTCTTTAAAAGAGGGTATGGTTTTAACAATAGAACCAGGTATCTATATTGATAAATATGACGATAATGTCCCCAAAAAATATCGAGGAATTGGCATTAGAATTGAAGATGATATTTTAGTTATAAAAGATGGAAATGAAAATTTATCATCAAAAATTAAAAAAGAAGTGAGAGATATAGAAAATTAATTATAGCTATAACTCCAACCAGTTAAATCATCAACTTTTGCTTCACTAAATTGCTGTGAATCAGCTAAGAAGTCTATAACATGCATAGGTGTGTTTGGTATGCTTTGTATATCTTCTGCTTTTATTAGGAGTAGGGGCATATAAGTGTCTTGTTCAGTAGATAGACCAAACCCTACAGGCATAACTTGGCTCATAATTTCTATTGGATTAGATATCTTCTCTTCATCTAAAAATTTATCTAATATCGCATCTTTAACATCTTGAGGAAAGTTTTCATGAGTATTTAAAAAAATTGTAAAATGAATGGGAGTATCAGCAAAATGTTTAGGTGCTGGTTTTGCTAAAATTATATAATCAACATTTTGCAAATTTTTTTCTATCTCTTTAGTATCTAAATATTTATCTGTATTTATAATTTTAGCTATTGGCATAATTTAAGGTCCTTACTTGATAGTAATTGAATGATTTTTTATTCAGAATTCTAGCATAAAATATTAACACTTGATATAAAATTTGAATTCTTCAAAATAACTCTTTAGAGAAAAGTATTTTTAATTTATTACTCTTCTAACTGCTTATTTTGACTCAGCAGTTGATAAAAGAGAGCTTACTGGAAGAAATTGAGAAGTTTCAGGGTCATAATAATCTATATCACCACTCCTAATATCATAAACCCAACCATGGATTAATAAAGTTCCATTATTAACTCGTTTTTTTACAGATGGATATGTCAAAAGGTTTTCAATTTGTGAAATAACAGAAAGTTTTTCAGTCAGGCGAAAAAGAGATTGTTTATTTGCATCAACCCCTAGAGCTACTAAAGCTTGTGCTTTTGCTTTTTCACCAAGAGTTAGCCATTTTTTTGTATGAATTAACTCAGGATCATTAAAATAATTTTTATTGTAAATTGCTTCTATGGCGCCACAGTGTGTATGCCCACAAACTATAATAGTCTCTACATTTAAAACACTTACTGCATACTCTATTGCTGATGCAGTAGAGTGAAAATCTTCATTTGGTTCGTATGGAGCCACAAAATTACCAATATTTCTAACAACAAACAGATCACCAGGGGCGCTGTTAGTCATTAAATCTGGTACTACCCTAGAGTCTGAGCAACCTATGTAAAGTGCTTTTGGGTGTTGCCCTTTTTCTACTAGTTCTAAAAACTCTTTTTCATGAGCTTTAACATAACTTTTTTTAAATAGTTCATTGCCAGAAATAAGTCCTGATCTATTCATATATATGTCCTTAATAAATTTTTAATATAATAAAACAGTATATCAAAAATAAATTTAACTATAATTTACAAGTCTCTTTATTTATCAATATATTCTTTTATTCTTTCATAATCTTCTATAAAATCTACTTCTGCCCAAAATAATCCTTTTATATCTTTAATATAAATTGGTTTACCTGTCTCTACTAATGAGTAAAATACATCCTCCCACCACATATTGTATTCACCTTTATCTACTAAATACTCAAGTTGTGCTTTCATTATTTTAATGTCTTGTTTTTTTATTTTAGCGATTCCAACATATTCGCCTGTTGTCTCTTCATTTGTTAACTCTTTTCCAAATCTTAGCAATCTGTTATCTTCCCAATTAAATCTATAATCTGCATTTTCAATTCTTGTACTATCAGATAAAAATATAGGTGAGTCTTCACACTTAATTAGTCTCTTAAGCATCTCATCTTCAATAAATAAGTCAGCATTTAATATAAGTAAATCTTCATCACTACTCATAAAATCTTTAGCAAACCACATTGATGCAATTGAATTTGTAACTTTATAAAAAGGATTTTTATATTTTTTATACTCAAACCCTTTTAATGCATCGTGTATATACTTTTCTTGATAACCTGTAACAATAGCTATGTCCGTTATGTTGTTTCTGTAAAAGAGTTCCATAGTGCGTCTAATTAATGGTTTTCCTCCAATATCAACACATGATTTTGGACTATCACCTAGATATCTACTGATTCTTGTTCCTACACCTGCTGCTAACATTAAAACTCTCATTTTGTCTCTCCTATTTTTCTTTTTTAAATAGATTATGAATCATTTGCATGTTTTTATCATCTACAACTGAAAATCTGATACAGTTTTTTAAACATTTAACATCGAAATTTACTTTTGCTATAATTTTATTTTTAAGCAATAGTTCTTTATGGTACTCATAATTAGAAGATCTTAATAAAATAAAATTTGCTACTGTATCAAGGTATTGAATATTTTCAAGTTCCGAATTTTTAAAAATATTTTGCCATTTTTTAACTTGTCCAATATTTTTATCTAATATTTCAGATGCTTTATCCAAAGTTTTGCTAGCAATAACTCCAGCTAAATAATCGATCTCATCTATTGGTTTTACTTTTCGTAATAATTCAATATTTTCTTTGTTAGATATCGCATAACCAACTCTAGCACCAGCAATACCTAACGCCTTTGAAAATGTTCTTGTTATGATAACATGAGAATTGTTTTTTATGAACTTCACACTGTTTATATTAAAATAATGGTAGTAAGCTTCATCAAATAAAAAAATTGTATTTGTCTTTTTAGTGTGAGTTACAATTTTTTGTATCTCTTCATAACTTAAAGCAGTACCAGTAAAATTATGAGGGCTTATAAGTGAAAATAATCTTGTATGGTTTGTAACATTTTTAATAATATCATCTACATCCATTTTGCCATCATCTTTAAACTCAAGATGAATAACTTTAGCTTTTTTTTGATAACTATATACATCATACATTGCAAAACTTGGATAATAATAAACTACTTCATCATCTTCTTCAACAAAAATTTCAAATATACTTTTGAGTGCTTGCTCGCTACCTTGAGTTAACAAAAGATTATTTATTGAAACATTTGCAAAGGTCGCTAGTTTTTCATAAAGATTATACAAATTTGGATACTTTCGTAAATTTAAAATATCTTCATCACAAAATAACCCATCTAAAGTCTTAAACGCACTAAATGGTGGTTCATTTTTATCTAAACAAAGATAATCATCTGTTTTGCTTTTTTCTAATGGTGGTCTATATAATTTAGAAATATATTTACTATATTGCATTTTATCTAATCCTTATACTCTTGCCAAAATTTAAAATCTTCTCACCAAGACGACCTAAGTATAAATCACCACTTCCCATTATAAATAAAAAGTCATCATCTCTTAGCTCTTTTTTTAAAGAGGTTGCTATCTCATTTAAGTTCTCGCTATGCATAGTTAATAATATATTGTTATCTAAATTATCATGCACATAGTCCATAAAATTACCAGTAGTGTATAGCCTGTCTACCCCAATATCAGTTAACATATGTGCTATTTCAACATGTTGACTTTTAGTGAACTCATTATCAACTTTTGTAGATGATGCTCCAATAACAAATATTTTTCTAGTATCTAAATTCATATTTTTTATATCACTAAATGCTGATCTCATCCCTTGAATAGCTCCTCTATAGGATTGGTCATAAAAAGTTATATTTTTTTCATTAAAGTTGAGTTTGAATATTCTTCCAATAGAACTAAATGATTCAAAATCTTTTGAATAATCATGCGCTGCTTTTACAACATCATACCCAAGTCTTTTTATTGATAATAACACTCCAACTGATTGCAGTGGAGCATGGCTATGAAAAAGTGGTATTGTATATTCTACTACTATATTTTCTATTTTTGCTTTTATTTTCCAAGTAAATTCCTTTGTGTCAAAAGTCGATTTAATTAACCTAGCATTATCATCTTCTTTTGTTCCAAAAGTGATTATATTGGTATCTTTTTTTAATCTAAGTATTTCTTTTTTCATCTCATTATACAAATAAGCATCACTGTTAATAATGCATATACCTCTATCTGATAAACCCATTATTGCAGAAGATTTTGCAGCAACTAAATTTTTAATATTTTTATGTATATTCATATGGTTTTGATCTACTTCTGTAAAAATACATATATCTGGTGCAATCATTTTACTTCTATTAACTACATCTTTGTGGCTAGAACCTACAGATAGTTCGACTACTTCTACTTTATCATCTTTTGATAAACTTGATAATGTTCTTAATATAGGAATTTTAGTATTTACACTATTTAGAAAAGCATGTATCTTTGTTTGATTTTTTAAACAATGGTTTAGTTGAAATTTAAAACTAGTTTTCCCTACTGTTCCAGTAATTAAAACTACTTTACAATCTACATTTTGTCTAGTAAACGCAGAAACTTGCTCCATAGTACTTAAACAATCATCAACTAGTAACATAGGTTTGTCTATTATTCCCATATATTTTTCATCGTCTATTATAAAAGCTGACGCACCTTTTTTTGCAGCATTAAAAATCTCTTTTTTTATATCTTTATTATCTTTTTTCCAATCTTTTGTAAAACAATAATATAAAAAATTTTCTTGTACTGTCGTATGTGAACCAATCCCTTTTAGGTTGATATATTTATTATAGTTTACCCATTTTTTTGTAGTAATTAATTCTAATATATCTAATGTTAAATAAAGTGAATCATAATTTTGTATTTTAGTTATTAACTCTTTTGACATATTTGAAAATTTTTCTTTATCACTTTTACTAGCAGAATCTATACTATAGTTAAAAACTTTAGCTGATGGGATTTTTAGCAAAGTTTTTGTATTTTTAATACCTAATTTAATCTCATCTGAAAACTGCTCGTATGAACATTCTCCATCCAGATTTGGATTATTTAACAAAGATGGATAGATTCCATAATATAGTAATAAATGATTTAGTAAAACATTAGCAAACACCCTACAATTACCATCTGGAAAAGGGTGTAAAAGTTCTAAATTCCTAACAATTTTAGAAATTATGTAAATTTTTTCATTTTCATTATCACTAATTTTAATACTATCATTAAATTCTTTAACTATCTTATCTATTTGATTTGCAAATTTAATTTGTATATAATTTTTACTTTCATAAAACTCACTTAGGGAATGTTGCCCATCTAAAGCATCTTGCATTTCTTGTGTAATATTTGGATACCAAGGTTTATAGTTTAGTTTATTTTCTTTTTGTAGATATGAAAACAATTCATCAGCGTTTAATTCTTCTGCTTTTTTTTTAAATTTTGGAGTATTAAAAACAATTGTATTATCATTGTATCTTAAATCTAATACTTCTTGAATATGTTCTAAAGTTGTTGATTTTTTAAAAAAAGGCATTCCACTATTTAAGTATCGCAAATCACCAGGTGAAGATTTAATGTTTTTAGTTTTAACATTAAACATAGCTATCTTATGTAGTTTTAGAATGTAGTTGGCATTTAGAGCATTATTTAATTCAAAGTTATCAATCATAAATGAAAATGCATTTAACATTGATTGAGTTGAACCAGACTCCATATTTTCATAACCTCTCCATCCATCATATTTACTTTGTAACCTTCCATCGATAAATAATCTAAAAAGTTGATTTTTATCGAATTTTTTTAATATGTTTAAGTTCAATGAATATTCCTTATGGTTAATAAAAATTAGATTAATTGTAGCTTGAATAAGGTGTTTTTTTGCTTAAATAATTTTTTAAGCAAGAGGGCATAAAAGATTGTTTATTTTACAATTGATGTAAGTAAAAATATTTGCAATATATACATATTTTGGAATTAGTTAGTCTTTTATATTTTTAGGGTTATATTTTTTTTTACCAACATCAATAACTATTTCAGTTTGATTTATGAAAATCTGTATTGATTTTTCTCTTTGCTTAATAGTTTTTTGCATTTTTTTTGCATTTTTCAAAGCTTTTTGAACTGCAAGAAGATAATTATCTTTACAGCTTTTTGTTAATGATTTCCAAGTCTTTATGTTTTTATTATTCATAATGTTTGCTTTTGATAGATAAGATTTCTTTTTAGCTAGCGATACTAGTTTATTTTTTAAAACAATCATTTGTTTTTCATAATCTATTTTACTTATTACTGACTTACTCATTTCTTTTTGTTCTTTAGGAGTTCCTGTTGTCATATTGTAAAGTGAATATATTTGCTTCATTTCTGCATTACCTTTGTCAAAGGATGCTTCATTGCACTCTAATGCAAATATATTTATACAAAATAATACTGAAGTTAAAATTATCTTTTTTTTCATTTAATTTTCCTTTCTCAAGTTCTTTTATTTCTTTAAAACTCACTTGATGATTTTGAACATTTAAGTCATTTCTTTCATCAATCCATTCAAATTTCAAAGTAAGCCTTTTGATTAATATGATTTAATTATACAATATTGTATTTACATTATCAATATATATTGTGAGTATAGCGTTTATCGTGAGTGATAATTTTTCCGTTAGGGTAAATTATTGGACTCCTCGTTTTTTATTAGATATCCTTGTAGTTAAATATGCTGTTGGTATTAGGCCAATGAACGCTCCAAATAGTCCTAAAATACCTGATAGTAAAGCAAGAAGTATGTATGTAAACTTCATTGTATTCTTTTTATTAATTATAATAAATGAAATTGTTATTGGTACAATAATGGCAAATACATAACCAAGCTTTTTTCCATTTTCAAGACCAATTGAAAACATAATCTCTAATACTATTCCTAATATGAATAGAGCTAACAATCCCATAATCGTATATGCAATATAAAAGCCAAATGCTTCTTTTGTATTTCTGTCTTTTCCATAGTCAAATAAATCTGAAAACATTTTATTCCTTTGTGTACCCTGTAAGCTTCCCCCTTAAACCAAAGCAGTCTAAACAGAATAATTCATTGTACTTACCTAAATATTCAATAAAGCTTAATTTATTGACTTGTTTGTAAACTGGAACAGCCTTAGCTTTTATAATTTCACCAATTTTCATAATATTTTCCTTTCTTTCTTTTGGTCTAACTATGATTTATGCTCTCTTACTATTTCTACCTAAAAAAATATCCTTATTTCTATAGATAAGTGTAAGAAGAAAAACAGTTGTTACTATTGGATAAACAAACAAATAGAAGCTAAAGTAAATAAAGTTATTTTCTAATCTATTTGCATTATATAAAATTCCCTGTGTTTTGAAAAAACTCATTAATGTGTAGTCACCTATGTAAAATTTATTTTTGTCTTTATAGTATAACCTTGATTCATCTACATAAATCCCACCATAATATTTTTCTTTTACTGACGCTTTAATCTGTTGAAGATTATTTTTAATATATTCATTTAATTGGGAAAATTCATCTGCTCTTAGCTCATACACATAATTAATTCCAAAATCTGCATGTCCAGTTTGAACCTGTCTCTCTATGTAAAATTCATCACCTTTATTAAACTGAAATACTTTTTGGTTAGGTACATCGGAGTATGGAGTGAGGATATCAAGACTATTAATATAGTAACTGTCATAAGAATAATTTATATCTTTAGTAATAACATAGGTTTTATCAACTAAAGGGTAAATTATATTAAGTCGACCTCTGTCTACAACTACGAAAATTATTGCAAATATCAATACTAGAATATGTGAATTTTTAACATAACTCTTTATATTTAATACCTTTATTTCCCAAATCAAGAAAATAGCATATGGAATACCTAATAAAAAACCAGAGAACCCATCGTTTGTAGCAGCAAGTAAAATATAATAATATGCAATTGTATAGAGTATTACATTTAAAATAATATTTTTATAGATTTATATTCCTTTTTACATAACGGTGACTAGCGGGTGTTTTCCTAGAAATTGTTAAGTAAGTGGGCAAAAATACGCAGTAGCTATTAATAGCTTCAAGGGTTTTTAACGAAGTAGAGTGTATCTTATCTTCTTATTCTGCGAGCAACATTTAAAAGATTCATCTTCTGCGTTAAATAAAATTCGCTTTGAATCTAAACCTTTTAAATGTTGTTATTTATGAAATTATTTATGCCCACTTACTTATATCTGAACTTATAAATATCTTTCTATTGCCAATGCTCCATGAAATACACCTAAAATATCAACAGTTTCTGTATCTTTGATAAGATAAGCAATTCTATAATGTCCGTAGAGTAAAACCTTTATTTTATTGTTTTTTCCTCTGAATTGAATATTGCTAAATTGTAGCAAAATATAAGTAAATTTCACTTAAGCTTAATAAAGTGTCTTTTTTAGATATAGCGGGAGTGTAGTGTTCAACC
>JAMOMX010000351.1 GCA_027066935.1 Sulfurimonas sp.
TTCTAAGCACAATAGAGTTGACAAATATTATTAAACTTATCTTTTTAGAGAAAATGAGAGCATTAACTATTGAGGATACAATATAGTATATGAGGTCAGTCAGTAATATGATTTAGGTATAATACCACTCTTATGCTAAATACTTGCTACTATTTAAAATATACTTACCTCCAAAGGACCTCATTTTATGTCAAAAGAAAACTCTACAACCATAGAGACACAACAACCAACGATTTTATCTTATGTTAAAGACCTTCCAAACCTTTTATCACTTGCAGGATTGGCTTGTACTGTCTTAGCTATCTATTTTAGTATTACAGGTCTTTACGGGGCGGCTATGATTGGGATGGTATGGGCTGTTGCTTTTGATTGGGCTGATGGACTAGTTGCAAGAAGATTAAAAGGCAGAACTCCTACAGATGCTAAATTTGGTGGACAACTTGATGTTGTAATAGATATAGTGAGTTATGGCGTTACTCCTGCCATCCTTCTTTTAAGTTATGGGAAGTTTGAGCCAATATTTTTAGTTGGAGCATTTATAATGGTATCTGCTGCTGCCGTGCGTTTAAGCTATTTTAGCACATATGGTTTAGCAGGTGGAACAAAATATACTGGACTTGCTCTTGATAATAATAGTTTGATTTTAGTCTCTGTGTTTTTATTAGAGGGTTTTGTGAGTAATGGAGTTTTTACAATCATTTTATATCTTAGTGGAGTAGGGCTTGCAATACTAAATGTATCGGAGATTAAAACACCGAAACTTTCAGGAAATCCTAGAAATGTCTATCTGCTTGGGGCTTATACCTTAGGAATAACAGCTATTTATGGCTTACAACTTATATAAAAGAGGAAAACAAAGATGAATAAAAAAGAAGAGTTTTTAAAGATAATGGATTTTAGACATGCTTGTAAAATGTTTGATGAAACTAAAAAGATTAGTGATGAAGATATGCACTATATTTTAGAAGTTGGACGAAAATCACCAAGTTCATTTGGAATGGAAGCATGGAAATTTTTAGTTATTACAAATGATGAATTAAGAGAAAAACTAAAACCATTTTGTTGGAATCAGCCTCAAATCACAACTTGTTCACATTTAGTAGTTGTTTTGGCTGGAATTGATACATTAAAAGTAGAAAGTGGTGTAGTTCGCTCACAGCTTATGCGTCGTAATCTACCACAAGATAAACTAGATTCTTTTATAGAACTTTATGCTTCACACCTGAGTGATACTTTAAGTAGTGATGAGAAAATATACCAATGGAGTGCAAGACAAACTTACATAGCAGCAGCAAATATGATGAATGCGGCAGCAGCCATTGGAATTGATTCTTGTCCAATTGAAGGTTTCGAGAAAGAAAATGTTGAAAAAGTTTTAGAGTTAGATACAACTGCGTATCAAGTAGCAATGTTATTACCTTTTGGGTATAGGGTAAATGAGCAATCTAAACAATTACGATCAGAGTTTAAAAATGTGATAGAGTTTATTAAATAGACTTTTTAAGGTTTTGCAAGAAGTCTAATAGATTCATCCTCTGTACTCATCTTGTAGTTGATTATATTTGATATTTATTTATCAATTTGAGATATTTTGCTTAAAATATATTTGATGAAATTTAGTTTAAATAATTCGTTATAATTGGTAGAAATTAAATTATTATTTATGAGTTAATTTATAATTATATTTATCTAATTTTTCATAAGCTTTTTTATATCCATTTTTTGCAGATTCTATATATAAAAGTAAGCTTTTATCTTGATTTTTTTTGACAAATATACCATTTTCATACATTGTTCCAAGATAGTATTGTGCTTTATCATGTCCTTGAGATGAAGCCTTTTGTAAAAATTCAAAAGCCTTACTTAGGTCTGATTTTGTCCCTTTTGCATATAAATAAGCAATTCCTACATTGCATTGCCCATTAGCTAAACCTAAAGTAGCAGATTTATAATAGAGGTTAAAAGCCATAGCCTTTGTATATAACTTCGCAAGATTATTTTGTGCATAAGAGATGGCATCATTTGACATTTGTTCATATATATTAAGGGTACTGATTTTATGTGTATATTTTTTGTTATCTCTCTCTACTTTGGTGTTAAAATCTTCCATATTGATAATATCTTCTATCTCTTGTATTGTGGCTCTTGTTTCAGGATTTTTATCTAACATTCTATTTAGTAGATACACTATTTTATTTGATTGAATCATAGTTGTGTCAACTTTATGATAAGTATGTAAATAGTATTTTAAAGCATCATCCATACTATTTTTTAATTCATATGGGTTATTTCCAGTAACAACATAATAAAGAGTAGCTCCAAGTGCATATATCTCAGATGAAAAATCTCTAAAACCTCTATACATTTCTGGTGCTAAAAATATTGGATTACCTTTTATATGTAATGTTTTAACTCTCTTTTGAAATTCAGACAATCCCCAGTCAGCCAACCAATATTTATTTTTATGTAATAAAATATTTGCAGGTTTTATATCTAAATGTAGTAAGTTTTTAGATTTAGTATATTTAAGTATATCGATGATATCTATTAGGAATTTTATAGCTTTATTTTCATCAAATATGCCCTCTTTATCTATAAACCTTTTTAAATTTCCTTTATGTGCATACTCAAATAATAGAAAAAAATCATCATTGATACCCTTTGATTTATAAAATTTAAGTCTTTTTGGATAGTTATTTAATACTTCTAAAGCTTTTAATTCTTGAGTGATTCTATTTATATATCTAGGGTGATGTATAAGTTTTAATGCATATTTAACATTGTTTTCTTTTACTAAAAAAACTTTTGCAAACCCACCTTTTCCAATTGTTTTAATTATCTGATAGTTGTCTATCTTTTCAATAAGCTCATTATCTATTATAGGGATTAATCTTGCAAAAAAACAAGCAGCATGTTGAACACTATCAACTCTTACCCACTGCCTTGTAAGCTTAAATCTAAAACTATGTAAAGCCTTTTGTTGATCTATATGTGGATAAACTGATTTTTCATCATGAAAAGTTTTCATTAAACCTTTTGCGCTTAATAACATGTTTTTCATAATCCATGAAGCTTTTTCTTCATCTTTAAGATACTTTGCTAAATAATAAGCACTCACTACACCCTCACATCTTGATGCATCATGATAAACATGTTCGCCATATTCATAATAAAAACCACCTATATAGTCTTTATTTGTTTCAAGCGTATTTTTATCAGTATACATATGATCAAACATAGCTTTTGTATCATTAAAAACAAAATCTATATAGCTTTGTTTTTTTAAATCATCAACCTTTACCCACTCTTCAATAGCTTGCATTAACCAAGCATCAGCTGGTAGTGGCGTAAACATATAGTCATATTTTATAGGTCTTATATCAACTAAAAAATCAAGTGCCATTTCAGACTTTATTTTTATATCTTTTTTTAGCTCTTTGTTTATATTTTTAATATGAATATAATATAGTGCTAAGCCAAGCAACGCTTCTCCTGGGTAGTAAAAAGAAAAAAGTTCTTTCTTAACTTCATCATTAGGGTGTAGTATTGCTTTAGAGTTATTAAACATTGGATGTATATAATATCCTATCATTTCGCCACTTTTATCTACACGACTTAAGATGTGTCGAACAAGCCCATCAATATATTTTCTATTATTTTCATCACCTGTTTTAATATAGTAGTGCATCATAGCTACTAAACCTATTCCAGCACCACCAAGTTTAGATTTTTTATTAAAAAAAGGGTAACAAGCAAACTCTTTTTTATACTTGTGCTCACGAAAAGTTGAAAGAAAATACTCTATAGAATCTTTGGCTTTTTTTAAATATAACTTATTATTTGTTAATTCATATCCTCGTATAAGTGAAACAGTACCACCACTATGTCTTAATATATTGTTATAAAGAGGATCTATCATATTGGGATGCATATCATCAACTATAGTATCTTTATAAGGATCATAATAGTATAAAAAACTTCCATCATCATTCATATTTTTAACTAACCAATCAATACTTTTTATAGTTTTGTCGTAGAGCATATTTTTATCAAATTTTGCAAGAAGAGGGTATCCTCTTTCTAGTTCTAGTACATCATCATTATAAGATATATATGCATCGCTATTAATAAATGTGTACTCAATAGGCTCTCTTCTCATAAGATGAACCCTCTCACTAATTTTATCTGTTTTTCTTGCTATCTTACACTGTTTTGAGAGATGATTTAGTAGTTGATTTACACTCATAATAGACTTAGTATAACCATCACTAGGCATGAAAAACCTAGTTATACCTTTATATTTATATTTCAAGCCGTTAACCCCTGGCTCAAATCTATTTGGAGAGTTCATTCTCATTGTTGTTAAATTTCTAATGTTACAAGGGTATTGTTTTGTAACTATTTCAAAAAGTATACGACATCTAGATTTATCTAAAATATCAAAATTTACAAAGTTATCTCTTAGTTTTAATCTTTGTATGATTCTGTTTAGAGTTTGATCAAAAGTATTTTTCAATGAGCCAAATCGAAGAGGAATTTGTCCCTCTTGATATAGTGTAATATAGACTTGAGAAATCTTATTATTAAAAGGTATTATGTTATTAAAGCTAGTATTTTGCATCTCATCAGAGAAGAGTGATGAGCGAATATATGAAAAGAGCGGGTTTAATTCATGACTTAGTATAGACATTATTTTAAAAGTAGCACCAAAGATATTCTATCATTTACATGAAGCTTATTAAATAATGAAGTAATGTGCGCCTTAACTGTCCTTGTTGTAATATTAAACTTTTGCGCAATTGCATCATTTGATAAACCCTCAAGTATTAGATAAGCAACTTTTCTCTCTTTATCAGTTAGTCTATCTTTTAATAATTTTTTTGCATTATCATTTAGATTTATATTATTGGTAGATTCTACTAAAGCTGATGTCAACTCTGGGTATGTCCAAGTATCGTTATCTTTTACAGTTTGTAACATTTGATTATAATGTTGTGTTAACATCCTTGAATTTCCATAAGCTTTAACACCTTTATAGATGAGTCTTTTGCCTATGATTACAGCTGGAGATTTTTCTAAAACAATACATTTTTTTGGAAGCTTATTTGCAGATATTAAAGTATTTAAATCATGTGCAATACTATCATAATCACATATTAGTACATATTCTTCATATTTATTTAGTTCTTCATTTAATGTTACTAGATCATAACAAGATGTAGCACCAAGAATATTGTGTCTATCTATCCATTCGTTTGTTAAGTTTAAATTGGAACTAAATATTATTATTTGCATCTTATCTCTCTGAAAAAACGTATTGTTTAGATTTTAAAATTGGTTTTAAAATATATTGCATAACTGTTTTTTTGCCAGTTATTATATCTACACTAACTGTCATACCAGGAATTATATTTAAAGGGTGCTCTAGTGTTCCTAAATAATTCTTTTGTGTTTCAATATGAATGATGTAAAAAGTGTTTTCTTTAGAATCTGTTATTGTATCTGGAGATATACTTACAATTTTACCAATAAGTCCACCATGTATTGCAAAATCATAAGCTGATATTTTCACTTTTGCCTCAGCTCCAGGGTGTATAAAAGCGATATCTTTTGGTTTTATCTTTATCTCTAAAAATAGTTTTTTATCAGTAGGCACTATCTCTATTAAATCAGCTCCTGGCTTAATTACACCACCAATTGTATTTACAAATAATTTTTGTACAATTCCATCGACTGGAGACCTTACAACAGTTCTTGAGACTTGGTCTGTAAATGCAATTTGTTGAGTTTTAAGTCTGGAAATTTCAGCAGTAACTTGATTTAATTCTTTTTTAGCAGTATTCATAAATAGTTGTTTAGCTTCTATCCGTTTTTGTTTATATTCATTAATCGCAGAGATAAGTCTCGGAAGTGATAGCTTAACACCAATAATATCACTTTCAATTTGACTAGCCTCACGCTTAAGTTTTAGAAAATCAACTTTAGATTTTATACCCTCTACAACCATCGGTTTAATCATTGTAATCTCTTGATCAACATATTCTAATGATTTTTCAAGTGACTTAACCTTCGCTTTTGCTTCTTTAAGCTCTTGTTTTTTTTGATTTATTTGTTCAGCTATTGATTCATCTTTTGCTAAGTACTCTAATTTATTTGAATCATAAAGATTTTTTGCTAAAGAGATTTGTTTTTTTAGTTCTGGATTGTTTTTTGTAGATTTACTTTTAAATAAGGTTCCATTTGCTTGAGCTTGTAGTCTATATCTTTTAGCTACTAGTTCTTCAAATGATCTTTTATTTGTTTCAGATGAAGATAAGGATTTGGCATTATTAATTCTTAAAATCACATCCCCTTTTTTTATTAATTGACCCTCTTTTACTATTATTGATTCTACAATACCACCCTCAAGATTTTGAATTACTTGATTTTGTCCATAAGGTATAACATCTCCATCTCCACGCGTTATCTCATCAACTTCTGCAATTGATGCCCAAACTATAAATGCAATTATTGTAAATACCCATATTTTTAAAACACGACTTATTCTAGTTGGAGATTGTTCTAAAATAGCAGAGCTAAGGCTATTCATAAATTCATAATCTTTTTCATTATATTCTACAGGTTTTTTATTTTTAAACACTTTTTCCTCCACCTTGTAGTTTTTTCAATGCTTCTTCTTTTGGGGCATCTAAGAAGACAGCGCCATCGTTCATAACTATAACCCTATCTACAATTTTTAATAAAGACATTTTTTGTGTTATAAAAATAGATGTAGTATTTTTAAGGTTTTTATTTAAATTATCTAATAACTTTGATTCTGAGAGTTGATCCATTGCATTGCTTGGTTCATCCATAAGCATTATTGGAACATCCAATAAAAATGCACGAGCTATACCAATACTTTGTTTTTGTCCACCAGATAATCCTTGTCCTCGCTCCCCTATAGGCATTTCATATCCTTTTGGATGCTTTTTGATAAATTCAGCAGTTCCGCTTATTACTGAAGCGCGTATCATATCACTATCATTAGCATGAGTAGCTCTGTATGTAATATTGTCCTTTACGGTGCCTCTAAATAACATAATATCTTGAGATACATAACCCATATTTTTTCTTAAATCTGCTGGATCAATTTGTTTAATATCAATACCATCTATTAATATTTGCCCTGAATCAACCTCGTATAATCCCAATAAAAGTTTTTGAATAGTACTTTTTCCTGAGCCTATACGACCAATAATAGCTATATGTTCTCCATCTTTTATTTTAAAAGAGACATTTTTTAAAGCTTGAATCTCTGTATTTGGATAGCTAAATGTAACATTAACAAATTCAATATTACCACTAAATTTTGGTCTCTCAACAAATTTTTTACCACTTGGTCTCTCACAAGGTTTAGAGATGATTTCATTAAGTGTTTCAAATGATGCTTTTGTATCTTGATAATTTGTCATAAGTGCAGCTACTTGTCCCATTGGTGAGAGAGATCGTGCTGTTAAAATAACTATAGCAATAAGACCACCCATAGAGAGTTCAAAATCTTGAATTAGGTATACTCCATAAACAATTACCATCACTCTATTTAACTGAATTAATAGTTGTGTAATAGTTGGAATAGAAGCTGATAAAATACGCGATTTTAAACTTTTAGTAGCTATTTCACCAGTTGATTCTTCCCAATTAAATTGAACTTGATTTAAGGTGCCTAATGTTTTTAATGTTTCTATATTATTTAAACTCTCTATAAGGATGGAATTTTTTTTAGCATTAGCTTCATGAGTACTCTCAATACTCTTACGAAGAGGTTTTTTTATTAAAAATGCATATCCTAAAATTAAAATCATTGTTATTATTGGAATAAATACAACATAACCACCTATATACCAGATAACTAATAAAAAAATGATTGTAAATGGTAAGTCAATTACAGCTATTATAGTAGCGCTTGTTAAAAAATTTCTAATAGAGTCATAATCTTTTAGTTGAGAAGCAAATGAGCCTACTGATGCAGGGTAGTGCTCCATCTTAAGATCGAGTATTTTTTCAAATATTATTGAAGACATAATAATGTCACTTTTTTTTGCAGCACTCTCTAATAAAAAAGTTCGTGTAAATTTTAAAAAAGTATCAATTAAATAGATAATAATTATACCTATAGCAAATACCCAAAGAGTTTCAATCGCATTATTTGGTATCACTCTATCATATACATTCATAATAAATAGCGGAGAAGCTAAAACAAAAAGGTTTATAAGCAAAGAGGCATAAATTATATCTTTGTATATTGGGACAGATAATTTTAAAGTATCCCAAAACCAATGTTTTTTATTTAAATTAAGTGTGCGAGAATTT
>JAMOMX010000352.1 GCA_027066935.1 Sulfurimonas sp.
GTAGATATTTTAGATTGTAATTTTATTAAAGTGAAAGGTCATAAAAAGACATCTGTAAAAAATGAAATAGATGAAATCTTTACTTTTGTTGATAGAGCTACAAGAAAGGCTCTTAGGAAAACTACTTTAGGAATTTTCAAGCAAAACTATAATTTTTCGGAACTGAAAACAAATGTTGCTTCTAAAAATTATTTTTCTGGAAACATAAACTTTTGAAGTCTAGTTAAATCACCTTTATCTGCTTCTTTTAATGCTAAAATATATTCACTTCTATCGTTATTTATATCCACTAAGCTTTCATTACCCCACTCTAAAGTTTCGCGTCCTTGTGAAGCTAACCATATATCAGTAATAAGTCTTGCCCATCTACCATTACCATTTAAAAATGGATGAATTATCACTAACATATGGTGTAATTTGGTTGCTGTTTCTCTGTAGTCCCAAAACTCAGTCCAAGTTTTTAAATCATCCATAAGTTGATAAAGTTTATGTTGAATTTTATTTGCTTCTACTCCGATGGAAGTTTGAGTAGTTCTATAGCTTCCAGCCCATGTCCAAACATTACCCAACATATCAATATGAACTTGTCTTAAAAATGCTTCATCAAATGTAATATTTTTAGCAACACTAGGGAGTAGCAAATATTTTAAAAAAGCATTTGATATACTCTTTGCTTCCTCTGAGTCTAGCTCAACTCTAGTAGTTATTTTTGGGATAAGACCTGAAATATCATCAAGTGGAGTTTCTCCCTCTTTATCAAACTTTATCATGCCCATATCTCTGATTTTGGCATCTGTTTAATAGCTTGAATTGCATTAGCCATAATGATTTGAACTGTTTCATTATTAGGAGATTGGTCTTCAAGAGCAGATGTTTTTAATATCTTTTTAACTATATTATCAGCTTTTTTTTGTAATTGCTGTTCATACATCATCTTTGGAGTTAAGTTTGGCTTGATTGCTACTTCAAATGAATATCCAAGTGAGGTGGCAATTTTTTCAATACTTTCTAGTGATGTTTTTTTACCAGAAAAAGTTCTCTTTACAGTTGCAATACTAACACCTGATATTTTTGAAATATTATTTGTTGATATTTCCATTGATTTTTTTCTTGTGATTAAGTTTTGTATGATTCTTTCTCTTAACATAATATCTCCTATTAGCATCAATAAAGATACTTTAAACATATCTAATAGTATCAAAAAAGATACTTTTAGTCAATGTAAGTGAAATTTAATGGAATTAGAAAAGAAAATATAAGTCATGGTTCCAGTATAATGACACGGTGTCAAAATAGGAGTATTTATATGAATAAACCACCATTCTCACATAAAGAAGCTGTAAAGGCAGCCACTATCTCTAATCAAATAAAGGGTTATCAACATTATAGATGAATATCCAACATTCTTAACAACAAATTATTTTAACAATATGATTGTTAATTTTATTAATACATCAAAATATGATTCTAGCAATGATAAATCCATAAAAAAATTGTTTTCTAGCATAACAGATAATATATTTAATCAATTGGATAGTGGTGAAATTAAACCAATTAAGTACTTAATCAAAAAGAACACCAAAATAAGAACACTTATTGCTACTTCATTATTATGGCAAATAAATACATAAAAATAACAAAAGAAATAGAGTCAGATTTATATAAGTTTATTGAAAATTCA
>JAMOMX010000353.1 GCA_027066935.1 Sulfurimonas sp.
GTGTACATCTTCGTGCTTTAACCGGTAGTTCCAAACAGCATCATCCGGTTAACATTGCTTATGTTGAGGGGAAAGCCGGTTTAAAATCTATTAATACCGCACTCAAAGGCACATGGAAAGGTGGTGTGACGACCATTGCCGATATTTTAGTTGATGGTCGTGTGGAGTGCAGTACCTGTCATCTTGACCCTCACGTGATCGATCCAGATACAATGACACTGCGTAACTCCAATGCAAGAAGTGTTCTCTGCACGTCGTGTCATAATCAATAGCATACAACGAAACAAGTAAATACAGTATACTTTGCCAAAGAAACTCTCTAAAGTATGCTTGGCTTTACAAAAATATTATGTATAAATAATAAGTTTTTACCCTTTAATCTCTCCCATTATAAACACAAGCTATAATAGAACAAAATCATTCATATTAGGTTTGGTGTTTATGACTCACTCAGAATCAGATACTCGCTCAAAATTAATTGACCCTTCTATAAAGGATAGCGGTTGGTTAGAATCTAAAGACCCACTCGATGGACTGCAACAATCTATAAACTATGCCCAGCGATTGAAGATAGATTTTGTCTATGCAACCAATGGACATAAGATATATGAACACTCTCTTTTAGAGGGAAAAGGAAGTTTCATTGAAAACTATCCTACTCTTGATGAATTGTTTGAGAGAAAGTACTCCAATCAGACTCTAAAAGTAAAAGATGTTAGCACTTACCCTTTTCATATAGAAGGATTGAAAGCTTCCATTTTAAACCAAGCATTTAGGGAAAAAGTATAAAAATGGATTACTTTAATGGATTTATTAGTATTCTTACTTTGATTGTTGCTTACAATGCTTTAAAAGTTTGGAAGAATCAACTAAGAGGGACAGATAAGTATAATCTATTGAAAAAACTATTGAAATCTACATATAAGTTTGAAGAAGAAGTTAAATCAGTTAGAAACCCTATGGTTTCATATAATCAATCTGATGTGGATAAATCTTCTAAAGTTGATGTTGAAAAAGATATTTATAATAAAAGATTTAATGGATTAGTTAAGGAATATTTAGAATTAAAACCTTTACTAATGGAATCTAAACTCCATTGGAGTAGAAATAAAATAGATAACCTATTTAATCCACTTCAATCAATAGTAGGGGAATTAAGGGGTACTATCTGGATGTTTTTTCATATTAAAGAGAGTGACAATCCACAAAATATTGAAAAATCTGTAAGAGACGAAAACCATAATATAATTTATGATGTGTCATCTAAAGATGAATTAGATGATTTTTCTCAAAAAGTAAATGATATTGTGAAAAATATCGAAAAATTTATAGATACTGAGATGAAAAAAATTTAGAAAAGATTGTGTTACTAAGAGATTTTTGAGTGATTTTTAGTATATTTTGATAGGTATGTGAAAATATCCACACCCTAACAAACTTCAGTAAACACTATATTCTAAAGGAGTTTGAAGTAACAAAAGGAATAAAAATAATATGTTATTTTTTGGTTGTGATACAAAAAGTTTTTTGAAGTGGGTCGAAACCCCATAGATAAGGGATTTCAAAGAAGATATAAGCTTAGTTACATCATCCCCGGCATACCGCCCATTCCGCCCATGCCACCCATGTCAGGTGCCGGCATTGCTGCTTTCTCTTCTGGAATCTCAACAATAGCTGC
>JAMOMX010000354.1 GCA_027066935.1 Sulfurimonas sp.
CCAAAATAAAAGATTTTGCCTATTTTTTATCAACTAAAGATATAAGAAATGATATCTATATTATAGATAAATATCTAAAATCAAATTCATATATGTTAAGTGCTCATGAGCGAGAACTATTAAAAAACAAAAAAACAGTAGTAGTAGGAAGAAAATTTATAGTCACACTACATCAAAATATGATTTTTATAGCACCTCATATAAACATAGATATAAATATGCCAAAAGAGTTTAAAGAAAAAATGAGAAAATTAAAAATAGAACCTAAATTACGAACTTATTTTTTTACTAATTCAGAGTTATTTGAATCTTTAGAGTTAGAATAGATTTTCATTTTAAATGATGAGTTTAAAACCTCTCCATTTCGTTCAAACTCTATAGGGAAGTTTATAGCAATTATCCAATCGCTTTTATTTATCTCATCTAAAAATTTGTAAAAAACTGTAGGTGTGCTAATTTGAGAACTTGTTTTTACATCATAAACGCTAAAGTTTTCTTCTGAATCTAACTCTTTTACTTTTGTTACCTCAAGAGAATTAAATGAACTTTTGTATTTTTTAATAAACCTTTTAGGTGAGAATTCTTTATCAAAAGCAGTTATTATATGTCTATTATCAGATTGAAGTTTTTTTAAAGTATCATAAGTTTGTGATTCAAAATTTTGATATCTTTGTAAATCTTTTTTTTGTATAAGTAGGTTTGTTTTCTCTTTTCGATACTCTTTACCCTCTGGAATTAAACTTGAAAATGAAAAAATAAGAACAAATATAAATAAAAAAATTGAAATAATTAATATAAAAATACTTTGTCTAGTTATCTTACTCATCATCTCTCTCCTCTTGCACTATTTTATCAATCTCATTATCCATATAGTTAGTAGAAACAAATCTTAACCATCCATCTGTTGTTGGATAAAAACTACTATATGTACGGTGAAAAATAGAGCGAAGTGGAGCATGGAGCATAAAGTTATATATATCTTTATTTGGTGTTATTCCATATAAAACTAAACCATTTTCTAAAAGTTTTGCTTTAGATAGGGTTATTCTTTGTGGTACTAAATCAAAAAGATTTTTAATACTATCTTTTAAAACACTATTTTTTGTAAATATTTTTTGAGATAAAGAATTTTGTTTTTCTATATAGGTAATTTTTGCTTTCATTGATTCTATATTTTTTTCAATATTATATTTTGCATTTAGTATATTAATTTTATCTTGTTCAAATTGTGAATTTTTTATTAATATAAAAATATATGTAGAGATAAGCATAAAAATACTCATAGCAAAAAATGCTACAACTAATTTTATTTCAGATGTAAATATACTTTTTTTGCGTGGTTTTATATAGCTATATCTCATTTTGATTCTACTTTTGATAGTTCACAAAGTTCACTGCCTAAATCCATTTTACGCACATACACATTTAAAAACATCTCTTCTTCTAAAAATTTCTTCAGATCATTAGTAATTCCAACAGTATCTGCAATATAAACCATCTCAATAAACTTGCTATCAAATTTATTGTTTTTGTAAAAATCATTTACAGCATTTTGAATTAAAGAAAATCTATAATAATCAACACTAAAATTACTTTGCCCTTCAAGTATATCTTTTTGAAGCTCTTTAGTATCAAGGTTTTCCTCCTCTATATCCTGCGAAAATTCATCCATATCATCAAATGTATCTAAATCTTCTATATCAGCAAACTCATCCATTAATTCTATATTGATATCATCTAAATCTACATCTATAGTATCATCTAATTCTAATTCTTTATTATCATCTATATCTATTAGTTCATTATCTGCATCTGTTCCTTTATTATTGGTGTATAAATGTGATGCAAAAAATAGCTTAGAATTTTCAAATATACTAATATTAAGGTCATCTTTGTTAATTAATATATACATTGCTATATTTTTTTTTATCTTATCATTGAAAAAATTTGCTAATATCGCAAATGGGGAGAAGATAAAATCTAAACCCACTTTTGAATAGCTGTTTTTTAACTCCAAAAGATCTGATTTAGAAGTAAAGTATATCCACTTATCTGGTATACATATATTTTCAAAATGCTTAGAGTCATAATATAGGTTACCCTCCCCTTTAAAAGAGATTGATGATGCACCATATGATGGTGAATTATCTAACAAAGAGATATAATAAAATGGTGATTTTTTTGCAAAAGATTGTATATACTCATATATATCTTCTTTTTTAGTAGTATTAAAAACCTCTTCATAATTATCAACTGAACCACTAAAATATAGCTCTTCAATATATACAACTGTTTCTTGTAAGTTTTCAATAATATTGATATAAACATATGGATAAAGAAGATTTTCAAAGCTTTTAAACACTATTTAACTCCACAAAGAGGATGAGCACTATTATAGTTTTGTTTTTTAAGTGCTGAACCTAATTTAGTATATATCTGCGTAGTAGCCATGCTCGAGTGACCAAGCAGTTCGCTAACATCGGCAATAGGTGCATTTGAGTTTAATAGCTCTGTTGCATAAGAATGGCGAAGCTGATGTGGTGTAACTCTCAAATTTACCCTCTTAAAAACTTTAGTTATTATATATCTTAGTGAATTTTGGCTTAAAACTTTATCATTCGATTCAAAAAGGAATACTTTTGGTTGATTATTATGCAAATAGGTATCAAGCAACTCTTTTGAGATGCTTAAAAGTGGAATATCTCTTTGTTTAGAACCCTTTCCTAGTACTCTAACCCATTCATTGTCTATATCTTTTAATTTTAAATTTTGTAGTTCTGATATACGCAAACCTAGAGTGTAAAGCATAACTACAACTAAACTCTCTAGCTCATTTGCTAAAGATAAAGCCTCTTTAATATATTTATGTGCAATAGGTTTTGGCAAAGTTTTAGAAATCTTAACGGTATCATCTGATAAAGTTTTAATTTTAAAGCCATTTGAATTTAAATATTGCACAAATGAGCGTATAGCTGATAATTTTTTAGAGATGGTTTTTGGATTTAATTTATGAATATGTAACCTATATGGCATCAATTCAAAAATAATTTTATCACTATTTTGAATAATTTCTATGTAGTTAAATGCCTCTTTTAAAACCTCATCATAAGTTTTTATACTTAAATCTGAATATCCACGGATTTTTTCTAAATATTGGCAAAACTCTTTGCGTTGCTTATTTAGTAACTTTTTCAAGTAAAGTCTCAAAATATGAATGATATTTAGCAGCTTCTTGTACTAAATCTTTATCTGTTATAACACTTGGTGCCAACTTGATATAATCGCTTATCATTATCTCACAAATTAATTTTATTTTTGCTTTATTAGAATTTTCTATTTTTTCAGAATGAGCTATTTTATCAATCTCTAACATATATTTTTTACCCATATCTATATATCTTACATATCTTAAAGAGATTTGTGATTGAGCCATAATAGTAGCTGCCATTCGATTATATAAATCAAGTCCAAATGCAACTTTTGCATGGGAGTATGCTTCATTATATTCACCTACCTCAAAATAATACTTAGCCTTAACTGATTGTTGATAAGATGGGTTTACAAGAAAATAGACACCCATTATAGCCACTAAAGCTATAGCAAAAGCAGTTATTAAAATTTTAGTGTTCATATTTTAAAAGCCTTTTTTTTAAAAGATTTTTTGCTTCATTTAAACTCATACCACTTATATCTATTGGTTCAGAAATAAAATACTTTATCTCACCAAATGGCTTAGGTATTATAAACTTATCCCAAGAGTTAAGTTGCCAATATGAAGTAGGCTTTATGTTTACTAAGACTATTTTCACTTTAGCTTTTTGAGCCATCACTATTACGCCATCTTGAATTTCATGACGAGGACCTTTTGGTCCATCAGGAGTTATACCTAAGTCATATCCGTTTTTTATCTCTTTTATAGCTTGAATCAGAGCCTTAACTCCACCACGCGTACTAGAACCTCGAATAGTTCCAAAACTGAAAAACCCTAGTGTTTTAGCTATTAAATCACCATCAAAATGCTCAGAGATTAAAAGCTTAACTTTAGGTTTTTTTCTATAATGTGTATAAGCGTATGGTATCATAAAAAGTTCGCCATGCCAACAAGCCATAATAAAATTATCATCACTTAAACTCTCAGGGGCGTGAAAAGTTTTTTTATTTGTTGCATATAATAATCTAATAGCAATTGAGCCAATAAATGGGAGTATTGCTAACCCAATAGCTCGTTTTTGCTTCTTATTTAATAATTTCACCGGTTAAAACCGTTCGCCCTATTGATATAATTTTCACATCTTTAAACTCACCTAAAAGTTCCTCTGAACCTTTAACTTTTATAACGATATTGTTATCGCTTCTACCACTTACAAAACCATCATTGTAAAGTTCTTCAAAATAAACTTCATAAATATTTCCAAGTTTAGAGGCGTTTTTTTCATCAAGTTGCTTAATATGAAGTTCTTGCAATCGAGTTAGCCTAGCTGAAGCTGTATCGGAATCTATTACATCTGGAAAAAATTCAGCTTCTGTTTGGGGTCGTGGAGAATACTTAAAAGAAAACACTTGTTCAAATTTAACTTGATTCATAACATCTATAGTATCTTCAAAATCTTTTTCACTCTCACCAGCAAATGCTACAATAATATCAGTACTAATGCTAACATCTGGAACCATCTCACGAAGCTTTTGTACACGATTTAAAAACCACTCTTTTGTATATCCCCGTTTCATATCTTGAAGCACTTTTGTACTTCCGCTTTGTAGAGGCATATGCATAGATTTACAGATTTTAGGATTTTTAGCAAACTCTTGTATAAATTCATCATCCATGTGAAAGGGGTGTGGGGATGTAAAACGGATACGCTCTAAGCCATCTATTTTACTTAAATTTTGAAGCAATTTTGTAAAGTTGGTTTTTTCGTGGTTACCAGAAAAACGACGAGCGTAGTTATTTACATTTTGTCCAAGCAAAAATATCTCTTTTGCACCTAAAGATACTGCGCGACTAGCCTCATCAACTATGAGATTCATTGGTATACTTATCTCATCGCCACGAGTTTTTGGCACTATACAAAAGGTACAGGATTTATCACACCCAATAGAGATATTTATATAAGCTTTATATTTTGATGAACGAAAATCTTTAAATGCAAACTCACTCTCATCATAATTAATATCAATCTCAACAGCTTTTGGTTTATGCAAAACTTCTGTAATCTTACTAATATTTCTAGCTCCAAGAACAAAACTAACATAAGGAGCACGTTTAATTATCTCACGCCCAAGATGTGATGCTGTACAACCACAAACACCAATCTTAGCACCCTCTTTTTTCTTTTTGTTAAAGATACCCAACTCTGAAAATAACTTTGCAACGGGTTTTTCTCTAACTGAGCAAGTATTTATAAGGATTAAATCAGCAGATTTAAAATCATCAGTAGCTATATAATTTTCTTTCTCTTTTAATTCAGCCAACATATGTTCAGTATCACGCTCATTCATAGCGCAACCTAAAGTTTCAATAAATACTCTCTTGCTCAATCTATCTCTCTTAGTTTATAATATGAACTTGGTACATATATTCATTATCTGAGAGACCAAATTTAACTTCACTCATATAAAAACTTTTACCCTTTTCTTCAAAAAAATCTTGTAACTCTAGTAAATCTTTATGAGAATTTTCTCTATCAAAATAAAGAATTACGCTACCCTCTTTTTCAACACTAGTTTCTATCTTATTTAAATCAACCTTTTTTGGCTTAGCATCAAGTTCTGTTCTTGCAAACTTTAAATCCATCAATATATCCTTTATCTTTTCTGTTATTACTTGCATTATAGTTAAAATCTACTAAAAAACTAATTAAAGATGATTTTTACCATTTTTAGATATAATTGCATACTTCATAAGAAATCCCAAATTATTTATCATTGTTTTTTATGAGACACCTAAAAAGGAAACAATTATTCATGGAAAAAATACTAGATATCGTTGATGCAATTGCACACGAAAAATGCCTAACACCACAAAAAGTTAAAGAATCATTACAAACAGCTTTTGTGCAAACAGCAAAAAGAGTCATAGACAGAAACTTTGCTTTTGAAGCTAGTGTAAATGAAGAGACAAAAACTATAGATTTAATTCAAATAATCACTGTTGTAGCTGATGATGATGAAAGGTTAAAAGATGAAGAGATAGCACCTACTCTTATATCTATTACAGAAGCAAGAGAGTATGATGATCAAGTAGAATTAGATGATCAACTTCAAATTCCTCACGATTTAGAAGAATATGGAAGAACAGGGGCCTCTCAACTTCATAGAGAGATAGAGTTTCACATACAAAGAGCTGTTGAGGATGATGTATATACAAAATATAAATCAAAAGTTGGCACACTTGTAAATGGTCGTGTAACAAGTGTAGATGCTCAAAATAATACTTTTATTGAGGTTGATGAAGTTCGTGCTGTTTTACCTATGAAAAGTCGTATAAAAGGTGAAGTTTTTGAAGTTGGTGACCATATGAAAGCAGTTGTTCGTCGTGTAAATATGGATAAATTTGATGGCATTAGTATTGAACTATCTCGTACTAGTCCTAAATTTTTAGAAGAACTTTTATCACTTGAAGTCCCTGAGATTAATGATGGAGCAGTTATTGTTGAGCGATCAGCTCGCATACCTGGACAACGTGCTAAAATCGCTCTAATTTCTACCCATCCGCAAGTTGATGCTGTTGGTGCTACAGTTGGTGTTAAAGGTGTCCGTATCAACTCCGTAAGTGCTGAACTTCAAGGTGAAAATATTGATTGTATTGAATTCACTAACATCCCTGAACTTTTTATGAGCCGTGTTATGGCTCCTGCAATTATATCTAGTGTAGAGATCGTTAGAGATGATGAGGGAAAAGAGATAAAAGCTATCATCTCCCTTCCTGTAGATCAAAAATCTAAAGCGATTGGCAAGAGTGGTATAAATATTCGACTTGCTTCTATGCTTACAGGAATGGATATAGAACTTAATGAAACTGGGGCTACAACAACTGATGAAAATGGTGAACCTGTAGCACAAGAGAAAAAAGATGGTGTTGATGCACTAGAGGCACTTTTTAATTAAAATCCGTAATTAAGGTATGAATTTAAATAAGTGTATTTCATCTTAGAGAAGGAATTATCAATGGAAACAGTAGCAATAATTAGTATAGCAAGTGTACTACTTTGGTTTATTATAGGCGCTAAAAATCAAAGCAAACCAAATGATTTTAATGAACAAGAACTCAAAGATGAAGATAAGAAGTAATCCTATAGTAAAACTAGTTGCATAAGAGTACGACACTCATATGCAACTAGTTTTTAATGTTTTTCAAGAAATCCACTAATATATTTTTGATTTAATATTATGTTTTTCATAATAAGCATCAATCATCTTTCTTAATACCTTATCATCTAATTTACTTTTTTCTTTTACTCCAAACTTCTTTAGATACCCAAAAGGTAATACTGATTTTTCAACTGTTGGGTTTTTAAGATAAGAAAACATTGCATCTTTAACTCTTTTTTCACTACTGTATTTTATAGTATATTTTTGCATAAACATACTTAGCTTAAAGTCAGAAACATGACACTTTAAACAATTTTTCTCATACGAAGAAGCATTTAATGTAGCTATACAAAAAATACTTAAAATAATTTTTTTTACCATGATAAAGTCACCTTTGTTCCTTTTTTTTCTTTTGAATCTATATTTATTTTTATATCATACTCTTCAGTTATAGACTTTATAATACTATAGCCTATTCCAAATCCACCTTGAGCTTTATTAAACCTAGTATATTTTTTATATTTATTTTCAATATCTCTTTCACTTAACCCCTCACCCTCATCTCTCATAGATAAACTAGTCTTGGTTAAAACTATATCTATGGTTGTAGATATTTTTGTATATTTAATAGCATTTGAGAGAATATTATCTATAAGTCTTTCAAATTTCTTTTTATCTATTATTATCTTGACATTCTCTTCTATATTTAGTTTAAATTTTATTTTTTTGGATGTAGCCATAAGGGTAAAATAAAGAACTCTTTGTTTTAAAGCTTCTGATATATTTAACTCTTCATCTTCAGAATATGTTTTATGATTTAAAAGCAAATATACTAAATCTTCGTAAAGGTTTGAGATACTAATAGATGCTATTTTTATACGCTCTAATTTTTTCAATGATTTCTCATCACATTTGGTAGAATCTAGGGTCTCTATATTTGTCAATATAGTTGTAATTGGTGTATTTAATTCATGTG
>JAMOMX010000355.1 GCA_027066935.1 Sulfurimonas sp.
CACATAAACTTATTTTACATCCTCTAAGAGTTGCTTCATGGTATGAAGCTAAAAATGATTGGGATAAATTAAAAAAAATATATCCTATTTATGTGGAGATTTCTCCTTATGGAGGCTGTAATCATAGATGTACTTTTTGTGCATTAGATTATATGGGTTATGAAAATATAGGGTTGGATTTTAGTGTATTAAAAAATACCTTAACAGATATGGCAAAAAATGGTGTTAAGAGTGTAATGTTTGCAGGTGAGGGGGAACCTTTACTTTTTAAGGATTTAGATTTAATTGTTGAGCATTGTAAAAGTGTAGGGATAGATAGCTCATTAACAACAAATTTTGTACCTTTAAATAAAAAAAATGTACAAAGATGTGTAGAGAGTTGTTCTTGGATAAAAGTTAGTTTAAATGCAGGTACTGCAAAAACTTATGCCAAAATACATCAAACAAAAGAGATAGATTTTGATAGAGTGATGGATAATTTAGAGTATGCACTAAAACATAGAAAAAAAAATAAACTATCCTGCACAATAGGGGTACAGATGCTTTTGCTCCCAGAGAATAAAAGTGAGGCAATTATCTTAGCTAAAAAATGTAAAGAATTAGGGGTGGATTATTTGGTTATAAAGCCATACTCTCAACACCTATCAAGCCATACACAAAAGTATGAAAATATAGATTATTCAAAAATGATGGATATTCAAGATGAACTTGAAAAATTAAATGATGATAGGTTTAATATAATCTTTCGTGCAAATACAATGAAAAAACATCTACTAAAACAACAAAATTATGATAAATGCCACTCAACTCCATTTTTTTGGGGTTATATTGCGGCTGATGGAAAAGTTTTTGGTTGTAGTGCTTATCTTGGTAAAGATGAGTTTTGTTATGGAAATATTTATGATAATAGTTTTGAAGAGATTTGGGAGAGTGATAAAAGAGAAAAATCCTATAATTATGTTCAAAATACTTTAGATATTAAAGATTGTAGAGTTAATTGTAGAATGGATGAGGTAAATCGTTATCTATTTAGACTGAAAAATCCACAAGAACATGATAATTTTATATAAAGGTAGATTATGAAAGCAATAGTAACTGGTGGAGCAGGTTTTATAGGCTCTCATATGGTTGATTTGTTAGTTGAGCATAATTATGAAGTTACAGTTATAGATAATCTTGCAAATGGTCGATTAGACAATATTGAGCATCATAAAGGCAAGATAAAATTTGTCCAAATAGATATAGGGGATTATAACTCAGAGTTAGATAGTTATTTTGAAGATGTTGATTATGTTTTTCATTATGCAGCATTAGCTGATATAGTTCCATCTATAAACAATCCTCTTAAGTATCATAAAGCAAACGTAGATGGTACTATTAGAGTTTTAGAGGTTGCAAAAAAATCTAAAAATCTAAAAAAATTTGTATATGCAGCATCAAGCTCTTGTTATGGAATTCCAGATATATATCCAACCCCTGAGAGCTCACCGATTGCACCAGAGTATCCTTATGCCCATACAAAAGCTGTAGGTGAGCAGTATGTGATGCATTGGGGGCAACTATATAATATGCCTGTTATATCTATGAGATTTTTTAATGTTTATGGGATCAGGCATAGAACGAGTGGAGCATATGGAGCTGTTTTTGGTGTATTTTTAGCACAACTTTTA
>JAMOMX010000356.1 GCA_027066935.1 Sulfurimonas sp.
GTAGATACCGCTAGAAAAAGAGAGATGAATGAGTTTGAAGTTATTAGAAATATTGTTGGTGGTGTCTCTGTTTTTTAATATGTTTTAGAGGTGGAAAATTAATTGGAATAATGGGGTGAGTTGTTACAATTGCTGAATGCTTACATATCGACATGTTAATATAAAAGTTAACTTTTATCAAATAGGTTTTCTTTTTTATTTTGGAACTTTTAGTGATGTAAATCTTACAAATTCTGAGAGTATTAAAAATGAATCATTAAAAGAGCATATAGGAAGAATTGAAAAAGTATTTTTTAAACGACTTCAAAAAACATTTATCTCATAAATTCATACTCTATTGTTCTTTTCAACCCTTCTTCGAAACTATAAGGTGGCTTAAAACCACTGTTTTGCAATCTATCTGTATTTATAGCAGTATCGGCAACAAATTTTTTGATACGAATAGAGCTAACTGCAAACTTTTTACCAGTAATCAAAGATAGCAGATCAAAAACATAACCACCTGCCAAACCCAATGCATAAGGGATTGAAGATATCTTTTTCTCTCGTCCAAGTGTCTTTTGTATAAAGTCTACCATCTCTCTCGCAGTCATATCAGGCTTATCTGAAAAATTATAAATTTCCAGACCAGATTTATTTTCTGCTAAGTATGCTAAAAGTGCACTAATATTGCCAACATAACCTATGGATTTTTTATTTTTGCCTTTATCTAGCATGAGAAACTTTCCACTATGTACTTGTTTAAGGAGATTGTAGATATTTCCCTTGTTTGTCTCACCAAATACAGCCGAAGGTCTTAACATAATCAATGTATGCTCTTCCGCTTGCCACTGTAAGAAAACTTTCTCAGCTTTGAGTTTTGAGCGACCATACTCATTGAATGGATCTGGCTCAAGAGTTTCATAACACTCCCCTTTGTCAAGCCCATAGATAGCAACTGAGCTTGTAAAGATAATCTTTTTTATGCCATTTGCTTTGGCTGCTACCACAACATTTTCTGCTCCACCTACATTTACTTCATCGTATAGAGAGAGTGGTGTGACATTGTCCGCATGTTCGGCTGCTAGATTGTAGATGATGTCTATGTTTTTACAAGCTTTTGTTAGTGCTTTTTTATCTCTAACATCACCAATGATCGTAAGCTCTGGATATTTTTTACTTATAATTTTGTCGTATATATTGACGGTATGTCCATTTTGGATTAGATCTTCTGTTAACCTTGTTCCTATAAATCCACTTCCACCTGTGATAAGCACATTCAAATGTTCACCCCCCCCTTTTTTTGATATATACCGTTTAAATTATAACATAAATTCTTAAGTTTAATATTAAGTAAGATCAAGCGTAAATCAACTCTCTGGAAGCAAGGTTTCAACCTTGCACTTAATACCAATACCACATTAAAGTAGCTCCATCCAATTCTAATATTTTTTTTAGTAAGTTATCTAAAAAAGAGGCGGAATAGATGGAAGATTTACTGCGAATATTTAAAGAAGAGATATCAGAACAAGCAAGAAAACAATCAAGAGAGTATAGTTTACCGATTATGATGTATTTATCAGTGATAGCTATTATAATGGGAGCGAAGAATCCAATGGAGATTTATAGATGGATTAATGTTAATGGAAAACGAAAAGAGATAAAAAAGCTCTTAGGTGTAGAATTTTTTA
>JAMOMX010000357.1 GCA_027066935.1 Sulfurimonas sp.
GGTATTCAACTAAATAAGAACTTATAAATCCATATTGCCACTCTTCAGTACCAAAAATGATTGCAATATCTTTATACTTCTCTTTTTCTAACCAATTGTCTCCAACCAATACTAAAGTTTGATAACCAGATTGTTTATCTAACACATTGTTTACTTTGTGCGTTTTAAAAAAATAATCATTTTCATAATATTTTTGTTGATATATCGATTTTAACTTTAAAAGTAAATCTGGGCTAAAAAATTTTAATTTATTATAAATATATTTTAATTTTTTTCTAACTTTAATTTTCATTAGCTATACTTTCTTGAGATCTATCTAGAAGTAACTCAATTTCAACAATTGTATCTTCTAAGCTACCTTTTTTGTATATTGGATATTCAATATATGCTGCATAAAATAATTCTTCTATACTTAATGTATATTTTTTTCGTCTACTTGCCAATAAGCACCTATCATCAGTCAAGCCCCATTGTGCATAAAATGGTGAACCTAAACAAGTTACTTTTTTTCCTCTTAATAAGGCTTCAAAGCCTGATAATGATGTAATAGTATAAATATGACTACACATATCAATAATATCATGTAAACCAATCTCGCTAGGTACAATTTTAGCGATTTTTTCATACTTTTCAATAGGTGTCTTATTTTCTCTATTACCCTTTAAAACATCGGGATGCGGCTTAAAAAAAATCATAGCATCTTTATTTTCATTTCTTGCTAACTGCAAGAGTTCTAAGTTCGTAATTTGTCCATCATAACCAAGCCTAATGGACATATCATCTTCAACTTGACCTATCACTAAAATAGATTCTTTTTCACTATTAATTAAACTTTTTATATTCAGATCTTTTTTGATAAAATTATATTTTGATATTTTTTTTGATATCAACTTGTCAATCATTTGACGAGAATATTTAAGTTCTTCTTCTGTATAAGTACCACTCCTATTAATCACAATCCGCTCAAGATCAGACTCAGTTCTTGGGTTAAAATATAAACTATCACTATCTATTACGAGAGATAATGGTTCTGTTCTATCTGATCCAAGACCAACTGAACGTATAAAACCATCCTCTACCCTATGAAGAATTGTTTGATTTTTTATGCAATACTGATAAACGCTCTCAGACTCTAAATAACTCCAGATAAAAACTTCATAACTCTTGTTTAAGCGCTTTAATGCTCTTATAGTTACAAAACTTGGTGTCTCTCCTTTTACAAAAACACAAGTGTATTCTGGCAAATAGTTTCTAAAGTACTCTCTTTTCCATGGATTGAACCCAATACATACCGCTACTGTTTTAGTACCTATAAAAAAATCACTATTTACTTCAAATATCTCTTCCGGTTTAGAGATTAACATCGATTTTATAAATACGACAATATATTGTAATGCTTTAACTGGGTCTTTTATCCCTTTTTTTATTTTAACTAACATCTATATATAATTACTTTCTCTAAAATCATCAATTCTCACAATATCATCTTCACCGGTATACTCACCCACCTGTACTTCAATTAATATCAAATCAATCTTTCCAGGATTCTCAAGTCTATGAATTTCACCCATCTTAATGTATGTTGATTCATTGGGTCGTACCAAATAGCTTTCTTTTCCTACCGTTACCATTGCTGTACCGCTTACAACAATCCAGTGCTCACTTC
>JAMOMX010000358.1 GCA_027066935.1 Sulfurimonas sp.
TTTTTGTTATCAATGTTTAACAGTTTTTCTTGCAACTTTACAAAAAGCTTGTCTATATCTTTGATATTGCATAGTACTGCTATGATATTATCTGTTATATCATCACTCTCTATTAACTTTCTACAATTGAATTCTCTTATATCTCTAACTTCGTAATTATATCGTAAATTTTTCTCTTTTATTTGGTTGTTGATTTTTATATCTCTATCTCCTACATACAAAACCATCTGTTTTGGGAACTCATCGTAGTTTTCATAAATCAAAGAGCCGTATCTCAACATTCTTTTTGGCATGAGAGTGTCGTTTATGGATTGAATCTCTAGATGAAATAGAGTATCATCTTCTAATCTTGTCAAAAGATCAACTCTTCTCTCTTCTACTCTGGGAAAGCTTGTTTCTAAAATCTCTTTTATGTTTTGATTTACTAAAAGTTTAATTAGTGTTTTTGGGACATTTTGAAAGAGTTCTCTTAGGGTTTTATCGTAAACAAATGATTCTGACATGGTTTGTTCCTTTGGTTTATAGGAGTATTTTAGTGCAAAATTTGATTTTTTCATAGAAATATTTCAAAATGACATATTTTTTATCATACATGACATCGTACCGCAATAAATTACGGTTTCCAAAATCGGAGGTAAGGTTTTAATCTTGTAAAAAAACTACTCTGATGACCGAATGGGTTGTTAAACAAAATTATTTCAACAAATGTGATTAAGAACAAGTTTAATAAAAATGTAAAGATAAAGCATTACCTCCCAAAAGTATACTTAGTATTCAATAAATTTTAATAAAAACTTAGATAATATAACTATATAAACTATCAAGTAGATGAAAATATATAGAGGAAGTTTGATATGGCTAAAACTTATCTAGAAAAATTTATAAAGTTACTATGGATAGAAAAAATAGATACTACAAAGAGACTATAAAAGTGGATGGTTTGATATGAGTGATATAACAATTATCAATGAACAAAATATAAAAGATACAATATTTACCATTCGAGATATGCAAGTGATGTTAGATCGTGACTTGGCAAAACTTTATGGTGTAGAAACAAAAGTATTTAATCAAGCAGTTAAAAGAAATATTGAAAGATTTCCTGAAGATTTTATGTTTCAACTTACAAAAGAAGAACTTGAAAATTGGAGGTCACAGTTTGTGACCTCCAATAAAGAAAAAATGGGTCTAAGAAGATTACCATATGCATTTACTGAACAGGGTGTATCTATGCTTAGTGCTATTTTAAAAAGTAGTACAGCAGTTGAGATAAGTGTAAAAATAGTACGAACTTTTGTAAATATGAGAAAATTTATATCATCAAATAGTTTGATGTATGATAGATTTGAAAGAATAAAACAGCGATTATCTATTCATGATGAAAATTTCAATAAAATTTTTAAAGCCATAGAAGATAAATCAATAAAACCCAAACAAGGAATTTTTTACAATGGTCAAATATTTGATGCATATACTTTTATAAGCGATATCATCAAAAGTGCCAAAAAATCAATCATACTCTTTGGAGGCAATGCTTTAGCTTTGTACAATTTTTTAGCGGAACAAATTTCTAAAGAGATTATGAGTTTTATCATAAAGTTAATCGGTAGAAATATCAGTGAAAATAATATTTCAAGTAGTGTGGTAATCAA
>JAMOMX010000359.1 GCA_027066935.1 Sulfurimonas sp.
AGTACCCCTAGCCTTATTTTAAGCTCCAGTAAACATTTTTCTGTGAAAAATATTCCTTACTCTCAAGCTAGGGGCAAAAAAGCTTTTACATTGGTTGAGTTACTTGTATCGATAATTATACTTTCTTTTTTGATGACAGCTCTATATAAAAGTTATGCTTCTCTTAATATCTCCAATGTTATATATAAAAATAAAAGTAATAATATTAAAAATATAGAGCTTAAAAGAAAAACAATTTACTTAGACATATCCTTAGCTATGCCAAAAAGTTTGGTTTATTTAGATAGAGATACAAAAGAAGATATTATTAGTTTCCAAACTACAAATTCAGTGCATAAAAGATTTAATCCATATGTAACTTATGTTGTAAGGGATTCTATACTTTATAGGTTGGAGTCATTAAAAAAGATTACTACCTATCCATTTGATTCATATATAGATGCTGATATTGATGAGTTAGGTGCTGTGGAAGAGTTTAAAATATATAAATCTAAGAGTAAAGATTATGAGAGTTATTTAGTAAATATAGTATTAAAAAAGAGTTCAAATATTTTGTTAAAAATCAAACTATTATCATAATAATCAAAACCAATTAATCATTACGATATTTTGAAATCCCACATGGTTGATTAGGTGAGGGTGGATTCTCTTTAAGATAGGTTAAATCCTTTAATGTTTGAGTTAATACTTTTTTTTGTTGAAGTATAGGTAACATTAAATTATCTTTTTCATTAAGAGGGATATCCCAATTTAGTAGAATTTTTTCTACCTCGTCATCTAGCTCTTTAAGAGCATTATTTATATGTTTAATCGAATTCATAAGATGATTATAGCAAAATATCAGAAAAGTTTTGGTATAATCCACTTCCAAATTACGAGAAAGGAAAATCGATGCCTAAAATGAAATCGGTAAAAGGCGCTGTTAAGCGTTTTAAAGTTAAGAAAAACGGTTCTGTTAAACGCGGTACTGCATACAGAAGTCATATTTTAACTAAACAAGATGCAGACACTCGTCGTAAGCAAAACAAGCCAAAAGTTGTTGCTAAAGCGGATGAGAAAAATGTTAAGGCTATGATTAACTAAGAGATTAGTTAAGTCATAAATCTCCAGTTAAATAAAAGCTGGGCAAGTCCATTAAATTTGGACACCTTCATCACCAAAAAGTGAGTGGGTAAAGAAAAAGGAAAGAAATGCCAAGAGTAAAAACAGGTGTCGTTCGTAGAAAAAGACACAAAAAAATATTAAAATTAGCAAAAGGTTTCTATAGTGGTCGTCGTAAACACTTTAGAAAAGCTAAAGAACAGATTGAGCGCTCATTAGTATATGCACATCGTGACCGTAAGCAAAAGAAACGTGACTTCCGTAAGTTATGGATTGTTCGTATCAATGCAGCAGCACGTCTTAATGGGATGAACTATTCAACATTTATGAATGGTGTTCACAAATCTGGCATCGAGCTTGATCGTAAAATTCTTGCTGATATGGCTATGAATGATGCAACAGCATTTAGTGCAGTTGTAGAAGCTTCAAAAGCAGCATTAGCAAAATAGAAAGATTCTGAATCCCCCGTAGGAAATACTTGGGGTACAGTTCAGATGACGGTTGTTTTGGTTCAAAGTGATGCAGTCGTCATCCCAAGCTTGACTTGGGATCTTTTAAATCTTATATAAAAACTCCCCTTGCATTATATTATTCTTTATTTCTAAATATTTTACTAATTTATTGCATAATCTTCAGATTCATTTTCTTCTTGCAGTGCTTTTATCTGTTTCTTTTTCTCAGTTTTTTTCTCATCTTTTAAAAATTTATAAAGTGCAGAGTATTCACTTCTAGTTAAAAATCTTGATTTTCCTGTAGGTAAATTATTTAGTTCTATCTCCGCAAAAGAGAGTCTTTTAAGGTCACTTACTTCTGCTCCAAAATGAGCAAAAAATCGTCTAAGTTCACGGTTTTTCCCTTCACTAATAGCTACTTTTAGAGTTGAGTAATTGGGTGCATTTTTTTGAATTTGATAACCTATAAAAGGTTTAAACTCCATGCGTGTAACTTTTGAATGAGAATGACCACCAGCACTAGCATCATCTAAAATCATCCCTTTAAGCATAGCATCTTCCATATCGGGAGTTATCTCACCTTTAATTTTAATCTTATATACACGTTGTAAATCAGACTCCATTAAAGCAGTTGCTACTTTAGAAGCATCTGTTAAAAGTAGAACTCCCTCAGATGCAAAATCTAGTCGCCCAATAGGAATAAAATGTTTGTATTTTTTATCTAGTGTATCATAGATTGTTTTCCTACCTCTTGGGTCTGTTTTTGTTACTAACTCACCCTTTGGCTTATTGTAAACTATAACTGTATATTTATCTCTAGGAGTTACCTGTTTTCCACTAACATAAACAATGTCAGTTCCCTCTTGTACTTGAGTTGCAGGATTATCCTGTATCTCACCATTTATCCTTACATAGCCATCTTGTATAACTTTATCAGCCTCGCGTCTAGAGTAACTTGAATGGTGAGCAATGTATTTGTTTAATCGCATTATGAAATGCCTTTCTCAATAAGCGTATGTATATGTAATACGCCTTTTATTTTATTTTCTTTATTTGTTACAACCAAAAGCTGAATCTTTTTTTCTTCTATCATAATTAGTGCCTCACTTGCAAGCATATTAGAGTCCTCACAAGTTTGTGGATTTTTTGTAGCATACTCAAAAACTTCATCTTCAAGTGAAAAATTATCTCTAAGTAGGGCACGACGAATATCTCCATCGCTTAGCAGTGCTAAAAGTTTATTGTTTTCATCTGCTACTAGCACAGTCCCTAAACGACCCTCACTAATTTTGAGTATAGCATCTTTGACTTTTGTATTTTTAGAAACTATTGGTAAGTCTTTTGTCCTCATCAAGTCACTAACTTTTACAAAAAGCTGTTTGCCTAACGCCCCACCTGGATGAAAAGAAGCAAAATCACTTTTTTTAAACTCTCTTGCTTTCATTAAACAAACTGCTAATGCATCACCAAGAGCTAAAGTTAGTGTAGTTGAGCTAGTTGGTGCAATGTTTAAGGGGCATGCTTCTTTTTCAACTACTACATCTATAACTAAGTCGCTATATTTTCCAAGGGTAGAGCTATCATCTCTAGTCATCCCAATAAGTGGAATATCAAAACGCTTAATGTGTGGGAGTATTTGACTAAGTTCTTCACTCTCTCCACTATATGAGATAGCTAATACTATGTCATTTTTGCCAATCATACCCAAATCGCCATGAAGTGCTTCAGTTGGATGAAGAAAAAAACTAGGAGTTCCTGTAGAGGCAAATGTAGCAGCCATCTTAGCACCAATAAGTCCAGATTTTCCAACACCTGTTATAACAAGTTTACCTTGACATGCAAGAATAATCTTAACTGCTTTATCAAAAACATCAGTTATATTTAAAGATGCTTGAAGTAAAGTTTGAGCTTCTATATTTAAAGTTTCTTGAGCTATTTGTTTGTAATTCATAATGATATTATATCGTTTTTATAGATAAGATATAATGTCATTATGAAAAGAGTAATTATATTATTTAGTGGCGAGGGCTTTAATGCCCAAAATATTGTAAAAAAGTTGCACAATAAAGAGTGTGAAGTAGTTTGTGGAATCACAAATAAAAAAGATGCAAAGGGTTTAGATAAATTAAAAAAACTCTCTGTTAAAACAGATGTTTTAGAGCATATAGATTTTGACTCCAGAGAAGCTTTTGATGTGGAACTTGTAAAACTAATAAAATCGTATAAACCAGATTTAGTAGTTTTAAGTGGTTTTATGAGAATATTATCTGATGTTTTTACATCAAATATAAAAGCGATAAATTTACATCCATCGTTATTGCCAAAATTTAAGGGCGCAAAGGCTATAGAGAGAAGTTTTGAGAGTGGTGATAAAGAGTGTGGAGTTAGTGTTCATTATGTTAGTAGTGAACTTGATGGTGGTGATATAATTTTGCAAAAATCATTTATTCGTAGTGAAGGGGAGACATTTGAAAGTTTTACTAAAAAGATAAAAGAGATAGAGTTTGAGTTGATGCCTAAAGCTATTATTCATGTCCTTAAGGAACATGAATAATATAAATTTTAGTTTATATCTGGTTTAGGTGTTGTATCAGTAGAAGCTGGTAGGATTGGCATTATTAAATCAGCTTTTCTACCATCTAAAGCTTTTAAGAACTCTTCAATAGATGCCACTTGTTTATCATCTATATTTTGACCAAGTTGGATACGACCCATCTCTTTGATAACATCTTTTAAGCTCCATACTTGACCATTATGAAAATAAGGTGCTGTTTGTGTGATATTACGCAGAGTTGGAACTTTTATCATTCCATTTTTATCACCTTTAAAATCACCAACATCTTGATACTTATAAGTTGAAGTAACATTAAATGCACTCATTGAACCACCTAAAGCGATATCTGTATGACAAGTTGTACAACCAACATCTATAAATGTTTTAAGACCCTCTTTTTGAGCAGCACTCATTGCGTCTTCATTACCGTTTAAGTAATCATCAAATACAGATGGAGTAACAAGTGTTCTCTCAAAAGTAGCGATAGTATCTGCAATTTTTTCAAAATCAATCTCTACATCGCTACCATATGCAGCTTTAAACTCTTTTATATATCCTGGCATTGAGATGATTGTTTTTACTACATGATCTTTTGTTGCAGCCATCTCAGGAGCAGCTTGCATTGGACCTTGAGCTTGTTTTTCTAAGTCAGGGTCACGACCATCCCAAAATTGAGAGTCAAAAAATACAGCATTATAAACAGTTGGAGAGTTTAGATTATGAGGATTTACAGCCCATTTGTGACCTATTGCAGCACTAATTCCATCATCTCCACCCTCTGCTAGGTTATGACAACTATTACAACTGATAAAGCCACTTTTTGATAATCTTGGGTCAAAGTATAATTTTTTTCCAAGTTCAACTTTCTCTTTAGTAATTTTGTTATTAGGGTTATCAATAAGTTTCATAAGTTCAGTTTTTGAACTAGGGATAGGTTTTAATCCTGCTTTTTTAGCTTCATCAGTTAATGATGATGCGACTAGTGATGATGATAATATTGTTATTATTGCAATTGTTTTCAATTTCATATTTAATCCTTGTTATGGTAATGAAATTGTAGTAAAATAATCTTAAAAGAAAATAATTATCCTTTAGTAATTTTTATTTTCTAACTGCATTTTTTGCAAATTCCCGATAAAGATAAGCTTGTAAAACTCACTTTAAATTCATTTGTATGTAAGACATTATTTTGAATAGTTTTTAAATCTATTGTTATATCTTCTATATTTGAGCACTCTGTACATATTAAGTGGGAGTGAGATGCTTTTGTCAATTCATAAACTGATTTTGCATTAGGAACTTTTACCTCTTGTACTAAGGCACTCTCTAACATCAAGTTTATATTTTTATATATTGTTGCTAGAGAGATAGAATCAAATTTTTTTATCATCAATTCATATAATGCCTCTATACTAATATGCCCTTTTAAGTAAAGCTCATTTACGATAGCTAATCTTTGAGGTGTAACCTTTAAGTTATGTTCTCTTAAAATATCTGTATAATTAATCATGTCATAATTATACAATAACTATTATTATAATACTTAAGTTAAATCTAGGTATTAGTTAGAGAGGGAGATATGCAAAAAATATTTGATGAAGTGGCAACTTTAGATAATCGATGTTATGAAAAATTTGCTTTGAGTGAAGATATTTTGATGGAGCATGCAGCTGATGGAATGGCTTCTTTTATTAGAGATAAATTTGTAAAAAACTCTAAAATAATTATAGTGTGTGGAAGTGGAAATAATGGGGCTGATGGAATTGCTTTGGCTCGTTTAGTGCATGGTGATTATGATGTTTGGATCTATTATGCTAAAGAACCTCGTAGTGAGATGGCTAAACTTCAGGCAAAAAGAGCAAAGAGAATTGGTGTAAATATATTAGATAAATTTTATGATGCTGATGTTTTAGTAGATGCTCTTGTTGGTACTGGTTTTAGCGGAGAGTTGAGTCCAAAATTAAATGTTTTGATGGATATTATGAACAGTTCAAATGCCTATAAAATCGCTTGTGATATCCCAAGTGCTTATAAATTTTATGCTGATACAACTCTAACTATGGGTGCTTTAAAAAAGTCGATGTTTTTAGATTCTCATAAAGAGTTTGTTGGAGATATTAAAGTTTTAGATTTAGGAATTTCGCGTAGTATTTATGAAGGTTATACAAATTGGAATTTACTAGACTTAGATGATTTAAAGTTACCTCAAAGGGATAAAAAAAATTCCCATAAAGGAACTTATGGTCATTTAGCTTTGGCATGTGGTGATAAGAGTGGAGCTAGTATTTTAAGTGCATTATCAGCTTTAAAATTTGGTGCTGGACTTGTGACGCTTGTTGGTTATGAAGATGAAATAATTCCTCACAGCATAATGTATTCACATATTTTGCCAAAAACTACTACCGCTTTAGCATGTGGAATGGGTTTAGGTAATGAGTTTAGCAAAGAAGAGATGGATAAATTTTTAGATAATGATTATCCGCTTATTGTAGATGCAGATATCTTTAAGATGCCAATTCTTCTAAGTATTTTAAAAAGAAAAAAACTAATCTTAACTCCACATGCTAAAGAGTTTGTCGCTGTTTTAAAACAAACTTCTTTAGCAGACATAGATGTAGAAGAACTTCAAGCCAATAGATTTAAATATGCAGAGCTTTTTGCAAAAAAATATCCATACGCTACACTCTTGTTAAAAGGAGCAAATGTCATAATTGCAAAAGATAATGAGTTCTTTATAAATCCACATGGAACGCAAATTTTAGCAAAAGGTGGAAGTGGTGATGTCTTAAGTGGTCTAATTGGAGCACTTTTAGCTCAAGGGTATTCAACACTTGACGCAACTATAACTGCTTCATTAACACACATAAAGTTAGCACATAACTACACAGGTGCTAATTTTTCACTCACACCAGATGACTTAATAGATGGGATTTGCAATCTATAAGTTATCTTATGCTATAAAGTCAATAATTAAAATATTTAGGAAATTAATCTTATGGATAATATATTAAAAATCGGAAAATATGAATTAGGTTCAAGACTAATTGTAGGTAGTGGAAAATATGTAGACTTTGAAACTACAAAAGAAGCGACTCTTGTAAGTGGAAGTGAACTAATCACAGTTGCAGTTCGTCGTTTAAATATCACTGATCCTGATAAAGAAAACTTAAGAGATACTTTTGCTGGAACTAATGTGAAGTTTTTACCAAATTCTGCTGGATGTATAACTGCTGAGGAAGCGATAACAACTTTTAGACTTACTCGCGAAGCTACAGGTATAGATTTAATCAAGTTAGAAGTTATTGGGGATACTCAAAAAACTCTTTATCCAGATGTTTTAGAGACTATTGAAGCTTGTAAGGTTTTAGCAAAAGATGGTTTTACTATTATGGCTTATACATCAGATGATCCAATAATGGCAAAAAGACTTGAAGATGCTGGCGCTCATGCAATTATGCCTTTGGCTGCTCCTATTGGTAGTGGTCTTGGGATTCAAAACCCTTATAATATTGCTTTTATTAAAGATGCTGTAAATGTTCCTGTTATTGTAGATGCTGGTATTGGTTGTGCAAGTGATGCAGCTTATGCAATGGAGTTAGGTGCGGATGGAATTTTGACAAACACTGCAATAGCTCAAGCAAAGAATCCTATGCTTATGGCTGAGGCAATGAAATATGCAGTAATTGCTGGGCGCATGAGTTACTTAGCGGGAAGAATTCCTAAAAAACCTTATGCAACGGCATCAAGCCCGATTGATGGTTTGATTCAATTTTAGTAGTTACTCTTTAGTAACTACTATATTTCTTCCACTATTTTTAGCTTCATACAAAGCCTTATCCACCCTTTTTATAAATGTTGATTGAGATTCTTCACATATATACTGGGTTACCCCTAGTGATACTGTTTGTTTTCCACCATTTTTAAAATGATGTTGTTCGATATTTTTTCTTATTTTATCAGCTAAAACAGAGGCTTGTTTAATTGTAGTAGATTGTAGTGTTATAACAAACTCTTCACCACCCCATCTAGCAGCAAAATCCCCCTGTCTTATAGTGGAG
>JAMOMX010000360.1 GCA_027066935.1 Sulfurimonas sp.
TTAACATCTTAATTTAAACTAAGCCTCTCATTTGGTAAGTGATGTCACCAGCACCAAAACCAATAATAATACCATCATCAATAGTTTTTAAATCTTCTTTATTTTTTACAACAGTTATTTTATTATTTGAACGTTTTATTTTATCTGCAATTGTGAGGTTGTATTCTTTGAATTTTTCGGCAAAATCTATCTCGCGAGTTGCTTCACCAGCAGCCCAAACAGGAAGTATAATCAACTCCTTTGCACCTTTAAAACATTTTATAAATTCCTCTAAGTTGTCAATAGTACGGGAATATTTGTGTGGTTGCCATATTGCGGTAATATTTTCTAAACCTTTAAGATGTGCATACTCTTTAACAGATTCAAAAGTAGCTTTAATCTCAGTTGGATGATGTCCATAGTCATCAATAATAACTTTATTTTTGTCAGTACCAACAATATCAAAACGCTTTTTAATACCTTTAAAATCTAAAAGATTTTCTCTAATTTGTGAAATTTCCATAGTTTTACTAGCTGCTATAATAGCTAAACTTGCGTCAAGTGCTATATGTTTACCAAAACCCCATACTTCAAATGTACCCATGTTTTTTAATGTAAATTTTGTATGTGGTTCATCACCTTTTAAAATATATTTTATATTGGTTATATCTTTACTTGGATATAACCAATTAGCATCAACTTCATTAACAAGTGTACTTAAAAAAGGGTCTTCAGCATTTAATACTCTACATGTCGCAGAGTTTATAAATGTACGATAAGTATCATAAAATCTATCAATATTATAATCATAATATTCCATATGTTCAGGTTCAGCATTAATTACAATAGCACAGTATGGATTAGAATTTACAAAACTACCATCACTCTCATCTGCTTCAAATAGTAGAACATCACTCTCTTTATTATAACGAACGTTTGAACCAAAAGCTTTTGATTCAGCACCTATGATAGCTGAACCACACATGATAGAAGTTAAGATTGCAGTAGTTGTACTTTTTCCATGTGCACCAGCTACTGAATATACTTTTTTATTAGCTAAGATTTGAGGGAGTGCTTCACGACGAGCTAATACTTTAATACCTTTGGTTTTAGCAGCTATAATTTCTGGATTTTCAGGACCTATTATAGCTGAATGGATAACTAAGTCTTGATTTGTAATAGCTTGGCTAGTATGTGGAACGGTGATTTTAATTCCCATTTTACGGAGCTTTTTAGTGATTAGCGTATCAGAAATGTCTGAACCACTTACTTCGTGATTATTAAAGCGCATAAATTGAGCTAGACCTGAAATTCCTATACCACCAATTCCAATAAAATGTATCTTCATTTGCTATTCCCCTTTGCTTTGGGAGTTATCCAGCAATTTTTGTGCCTCTTTTGTAAACTCACTAATGTAAAAAGTTCCATTTTTTTGAGTACTTTCAATATCTGCTATGTTAGCTATAAAATCGTCTAAAGAGATATTTTCTTTAGAAGCTAGTGTATGAAGTATAAGTGAATTAGAAAATTTTTCATCATTACTAAGTCCACTCAAAACTTCAAAAAGAGCACAAGCATCAGATATCTCACCAGCACTATAATGCTCTATTGCATATTCATAAAGTGCACGTAGTGTTGCAAAGTCTTGAACATCAGTCATATCCATTCTAACATGACTCTCAAGTGTATCTGTAAGTCTCTCTAAGGCTAAATCTAAAATGTTTGCGTAGTAGCTCTGTAGTGTTTCTTCATCAAAAACTTCATGTGCATTTTGCTCTAAAACATATAATGATGCAATGTCTGAATTTTGTTGTGCTTGTAATACTTTTTCTTTTAGTTTCTCTTTATCCATTTAAACACTCCTTAATCCTCATTAATGCATCAGTGGTTTTTTCTTCATCTTCAACTAGTGCTATACGGATATATCCAACACCAGGGTTTTTTCCATTTGCATCCACACGAGCTAAATATTCACCTGGTAGAACTTTTACATTGTAGTTTTTATATAATTTTTTAGTAAACTCTATAGCATTTTCAACTTTCAACCAAATGTAAAATGTTGCTTTTGGAATCTCTATATTAAGTATCTCTTTTGCAATTTTAAAATTGTTTTTATAAATTTCACGAAATACTGATACATGATCTTCATCACTCCAAGCAATTGTTGCTGCACTTTGAAGTGGAAGAGGGGATGCACATCCAATATATGTACGATATTTCATATACCCTTTTAGTATTTTCTCATCACCCGCAATGAAGCCACTTCTAAGTCCTGGGCACGATGAACGTTTAGAGATTGAGTTTATAACAACTAAATTTTTAAAATCTTTATTTCCTACACGCACGGCTGCTTCAAGCAATGATGGGATAGGTTTATCTGTATATATTTCACTATAACACTCATCATTTAAAAGAACAAAATCATGCTTTAATGCCAAGTATACCCACTCCCCAAGCTCATTTAAACTTAGTGTAGCTGTTGTTGGGTTATTTGGAAAATTCAGTATTACTAAATCACATTTTGCTAACTCTTTTTCATCTATAGATGGTTTAAAATTATTTGTCTCATCTAAATTAAGATGTATAGTTTTAGAGCGAGTGGCAATTGCCGCACCCTCATAAATTTGGTAAAAAGGGTTTGTAAAAGCGATAGTAGGTTCTTTTGTGTCAAAAAGTAAAAATTGAGGAAAGTTAAACAATACTTCACGAGTTCCAAATGTAGGAATGATTTGGATATCACTTAACTCAACTCCGAAGCGTTTTTTAAAAAAACCTCTTTGAGCCTCTCTTAAACTCACCTCTCCAGTAGTTTTTGGATATTTTTGAAGCAGATTAGTGTTCTCTTTTAATGCTTGTTGAATAAAATATGGTGTTTCAAACTGCGGCTCACCTATTGTTAAAATAGATGGCACATAGTCTTTATTTGGAATGATATTTTTAAGTAAAGTATTTAATTTTTCAAATGGGTAAGGCTCAAATTTCATGCGCGAATTATATCTAAAATTAAATAATAAAGCTTAGAGTTTTTCTTGATTATTAAGATCCCAAGAAAGGACTGTCTTACCATCAGGAGATTTTTCAGCCGAAGCCATTCCCATTATGTTATATCCAGAATCAACATAATGAATTTCACCAGTTACTCCAGTAGATAAATCACTTAAAAGGTACATGGCAGAGTTTCCAACTTCTCGGATAGTTACATTTTTCTTTAAGGGAGAATTGACTTTATTCCAATTAAGAATCTGTTTGAAATCACCAATTCCAGCAGCAGCTAATGTTTTAATTGGACCAGCAGATATAGCATTTACTCTTTGACCTTTTTGACCCATCTCTACAGCCATATATCTAACAGTTGACTCTAGTGCTGCTTTTGCAACGCCCATTACATTATAGTTTGGAATATATTTTGGACCACCAAGGTAAGATAGCGTTAAGATAGATGCATCATCACTCAAGACAGATTCTAGTTTGTTTGTTAGGTTTATTAGAGAAAATACAGATATTTCCATAGCTATATTAAAGGCATCTTTAGTAGTTTTTAGAAATGGCTCGCTTAATGCTTCTTTTGGTGCAAATGCTACAGAGTGAACTAAAAAGTCAATTTTTCCGAAGTCTTTTTCAATTTTTGATGCTAATGAATCCATATGCTCTTCATTTGATACATCTAGTTCATACACCTTGTCGCTACCAAACTCTTTTGCAATTGGTACTACTCTTTTTTTAAGAGCATTATTTAAGTAGGTAAATCCCATTTCAGCACCTTGAGCAGCACATGCTTGAGCAATTCCATATGCTATTGACTTGTTATTAGCCAAACCTACAATCAAACCTTTCTTGCCTTTCATTATCATCCAAATTCCTTCATATTTTTAAGTATGAGATTTTAACATAAGAATAGTTATAGTTTTATTACGCTTTAAAGCAATTATAAATTTTTATCTAAATTTATATAAAATAAAGAGTCAATATTACTTATTTTAAATTAAAAATTAAATAGCTTTAAGTGCTATACTTCGCTTAAAAATTAAATAAGTAAGAGGACCTAACCTATATTAAAATCTATTCCAATATTTAGCAATTTAACAAACAGTGAGATTATAACACTAAAAAGTATTTCAGATATTAAATATTTAGAGTGTAACAATATATTATTTTATGAAGGGGATGGAAGTAATAAATTACACCTTTTAATAGATGGTAAAATAGAGGTGTATAAAGTAAATACCAAAGCAAAAGAGATTGTTTTAAAACAATTTTCATCTTTTGAATTTATAGCAGAAGTTGCAAACTATAATAACACTCCATTTCCAGCAACAGCAAGATTAGTTGAAAATTCAACTATATTAATAATAGACTATAAAGAGTTTGAAAATAAATTTTTATATCACAAAAGTGTAGCACCATATATATTTAAATCGATGGCAAAAAAAGTAGTAAATTTAGAAAAAATAATAGCTACAAACTTAACTATGGATGCAACACAAAGGGTAGCAAAGTTTATTTATAAAAATGAAAAGTGTTTAAATTGTATAAAACATCATCAAATAGCTGACAATTTAAATATTACTTCTGTTACATTTTCTAGAATTCTAAAAAAATTTAAAGATGAAAATATAATATCGAACCATGATAATAAATTTATTATTAAAAATAAAGATTTGCTAAAAAAACAATTCTCTTAACATATGTTAATGATAATATTTATCATTAACACTACACTTCCGAAAATTAAAATTTAGGAAAAAAAATATGAGTATGTTTTGTAATCAATGTGAAATGAGTATGCCAAATGGCTGTGGAAGTGCGGGTCAAACAATAGGGACTTGTGGTAAAGATGAAAACTTAGCAAATCTTCAAGATACGATGATTTATGGATTAAAAGGTTTAGCTGCATATAGAGAACATCTAAATGAGTTGGCACCAACTGAGACTAAAAATATAGATGATGTTATGTCTGAAACTTTATATTTTACACTTACAAATGTAAATTTCAATTTTGATGATCATATCTCTCAGCTTATGAAAGTTGGTTCAGCAGGTATAGATGTTATGGATAAACTCTCAAATGCACATACATCAAAGCTTGGTATACCTACGCCAGTTGAAGTTTCTCAAAATGTTGTAGAGGGTAAAGCTATCTTGGTAAGTGGGCATAACTTAGAGATGTTTGAAGAGTTGTTAAAAGCTACAGAGGGTAAAGGTATAAATGTATATACCCATTCAGAGATGTTACCAGCTCATGGATATCCAGAGCTTAGAAAATACAAACACCTAAAAGGAAATGTTGGTAAAGCATGGTTTGATCAGGTTAAACTAATGGAGAGATTTAAAGGTACTTTTGTTGTAAATACAAACTGTATTATTCCGCCAAAAAAAGATGCTGATTATTTAGATAGAGTATTTACTTACAAAATTGTAGGTATAGAGGGTGCTAAAAAAATAGAAGGTTTTGATTTTAGTGAACTAATTGAGACAACTTTAGCTTGTGAAGATACAGTTATGGATGATAATTTAACTCTTACAACTGGTCATCACTATAAAACTATTATGACTTTGGCTCCTCAAATTTTAGAGGCTATAGGTAGTGGTAAAATTAAACAATTTTTTGTAATAGCTGGTTGTGATGCACCTGGTTCTGCTGGAAATTATTTTAGAGAGATGGCTGAAAATCTTCCAAAAGATTGTGTAATAATCACTTCATCTTGTGGTAAGTTTAGATTTAACGATATTGATTTTGGTAATATTGATGGGACAGATATACCTAGATATCTAGATCTTGGTCAATGTAATGACTCTAATGGTGCAGTAGAGATTGCAAAAGCTGTGAGTGGTGCTTTAAACGTGCCTATAAATGATCTACCAATTTCAATAGTTCTTAGTTGGATGGAGCAAAAAGCTGTGATAATATTACTAGGGTTATTTAGTCTTGGAATTAAAAATATCTACCTTGGACCAAAGGCACCAGAATTTTTAAATGAGGATGTAACTCAATTTTTAGTTGATACTTTTAACTTACACTATACAGGTGATGCAAAAAAAGATTTAGAAAATTTATTAATAAAATAGGTATATCTAAAACTATTAAATTAGATATACTTCCATATTATTAAAATATAATTTTTAAATTGGGTGAGTATATATGAGAATAGCATTTATAGGTGATATAGTTGGTCGTCCAGGTCGTGAGATGTTGAAAAACTATCTGCCAAACATAAAAAAAGAGCATAAAATAGATTTTATCATAGCTAATTATGAAAATGCATCTCATGGGTTTGGTTTGACTTTAAAAAATGCAAATGAACTTTTGGGTTATGGAGTTGATGTTATGACTGGTGGGAACCACTCTTGGGATAAAAAAGATGTAGTCGCTATGTTTGATACTCATGAAATACTTCGCCCACATAACTATCCTATAGAAGTTGAGGGTACTGGCTGTAAAACCTATGAAGTAAATGGTGAAAGTATTGCTGTTTTAAACCTTATGGGACATTATGGCATGCCTATGTGTGAAAATGCTTTTCGTGTAGGTCAAGCTACTTGTAAAGAGTTAAAAGAGCAGGGTATTAAAAATATATTTATAGATTTTCATGCTGAAGTTAGTAGTGAAAAACGTGGGATGATGATGCTTCTTCAAGGTAAAGTAAGTGCTATTATTGGTACTCATACACATATATCTAGTGATGATTTTCAAATTGCCAACGGTACTGCATATCTTAGTGATATTGGTTTAACAGGGTGTAGAGACAACGTAATAGGGATGGATTCAAAAGTTCCATTAAAACAATTTTTGACAGGTATGAAAGGTCACTTTGATATTCCTAAAAAATGTAAAAAAATTCTTCAAATTGCTGTTATGGACTTAGAAGATGGAAAATGTACAGGTGCATATAAATTAAAATATTTTGACGATGATAGAATCATTAAAACAGATGCTTGGTTGGAAGACTAGGCTGTAATTTGGTAGTAATTATTGTTAGAAATATAAGTATTTACCATTTTAATTTTTAAAAATGATTCTTTAATATCTTTAATCTCTTGTGGCAAATTTTGGTTTATAGCTTGAGTATTATGTTTTAAAGTTAGTTTATTTTTTGGTATGAGTGAAAACATAGTTGAGTTAGCAGTATAAGCAGATGAAGCTTTAATCTGAGAATTCATCGTTTTAAATTTAGTAGTTTGATTAGTTTGATTGTCTTGTTCAGCTTGTTGTTGAATTTTAGCTTTTGTTCTTAGGAATTGATGATTTGATTGGTGATTTACTGGAGTATTTACCAATGTCCTAGTTGTGTTTTGAGAATCATCTAAATTTTTGACATTAAACGATTTGTTTGAGGTAGACTCACTAGAACCCACTTTTTTAGCATTTTTATCAGTTGTATTTGTGTGTAAATAAGTACTATATGATGATACAAACATGATATCTCCTCTAGCTAATTCCCTAAAGTATAATCCAAATTTGCTTTTACAATACTTAAGTTTTAAACCTTAGATTGAATTATTATCTTATTTGCTTCAAATAATTCTATCGCTTTTGCAACCATAGGCTCATCTTTTATATTTGAAGATTCCACCTCTTTAGTATCATAAGGACTATCACAATTTGTTACACAAGAAGCACTTCCACCTACTTCAGCGTCTTCAATCATAGAATCTGATTGTGGTTTATCCATAGTTGGTTGTTGTATTTGTTGAGGTGTTTTTTCTTTTGAGCAAAGTGTATGTTTTATTTTAGTATTAAAACCAAATAGTTCTCGTACAAGCTGTTTTATAACTGGATATCCATGCTTTAAAGTTTGTTTACAATCCTCTTTTGCACAACTTTCCCATGTTAAAATATCATTTTTATAAGAGATGAATGAGATACTTTTAGAGAAACACTCTCCAAGTTGTGCATTTCTATCTTTTATATTTCTTACTAAGGTATTAAACATATCTAAATATTTGTTTTCAACAGGTGGAGTTATTGTAGATTCTTCAATCTTTGTAATTGGTTTAGTTATCTCTTGATGTTTTATCTCTTCTTTTGGAATCTCTTTAGTTTCTTGAGCAGTTGGTTTAGGAGTTAAGTCAATAGCATCCAAGTCAGTTCTTTGTATCTCTTTTTGAAGAGATTCAATCATCTGATCTATCTCTTTTGTTCGAAGGGCTTCAATCATTTTGAAAAATATAAGTGA
>JAMOMX010000361.1 GCA_027066935.1 Sulfurimonas sp.
GAAAAAGCCAACCTCATCTTCATTCCAGATGAATATGTTCGAATTGGCTCATAAATATAATCTCCGAGTTCACTAAAGTTAATGATTTTATTTACAGTTGCATCTATGTTTTTTCTACTCATACCTATTAGTGTACCGTTTAGATAGATATTATCATAACCACTCATCTCATTGTTAAAACCAGTACCTAACTCTAATAATGCTGTAACTTTACCGTATTTTATAATTTGTCCAGATGTCGGCGTTATAACTCCTGCTATGATTTTAAGTATTGTTGATTTGCCAGCTCCATTAACTCCAATAATACCGAGTGTTTCACCCTCATATAGGTCAAAAGAGATATTATTATTTGAGATAAACTTTCTATGATAATCTTTTTTTAAAAAAATTTCTTTTAATCTATCAAAATTTGATTTATATATTTTATATATTTTTATAATATTTTTTACTTCAAGGATTTTTTTCATTAGATAATATCCTTGATAGTACTTATCATCTTTTTATATAAATAAGTAGCTAATACAAGTGTTGATAAAGATATAATTGAAATAATAAGCAAATCATTAAAAGATGGTGCTTTGGCAAATAAAAATATATCTTGATAAAGGTGAACAAAGTAATAAAATGGGTTGTATATTAAGATAAGAGGGTATTTGTCTGCTATCATCTCTTTCATATAAATGATTGGTGTCATCCAAAACCATAGCTGAATGACAATTGGGATAGCTTCTTTTAAATCTTTGAAAAATGGTACAAAAAGTGAGATAATTACACCTAAAGAAAATACAAAAATTGTTTGAAGTATCATAACAGGAATCATCCATAAAAAAGTAAAATTTACAGTGTAATTAATCAAAATTAAAAATATAATTCCAAAAGATATTGATAATAAAAAGAGAGTAAATTCTGTAATAATTATGCTCAAATAAAAAACATACATGGGGACATTTATTTTTTTTATGAGATTTGATTTTTCTGCAATTAAGTTGCTTAATCCACTTAAGGTTTTACTAAAAGACAACCATGCTAAAAGACCAGGAACGATATATATGCTGTAGGCATAAGTACTATCTACAATATCTAACTTCATTTTCATAAAATCTGAGAATATAACAGTATATATAAAAATCATAACAATTGGAGACACGATATACCACAACTGACCTAAACCAGTCCCAACATACCTCTCTTTAAAATCTCTCGCAGCAAAACTAAAGGCAAGTAAAATATTATGTTTCAATTATGACCTTTTATAATCATCTTCAACCCTAATAATATCATCTTCGCCTAGATAATCACCTATTTGTGCTTCAATAATTACAAGGTCTAATTTACCAGCGTTTTCAAGTCTATGTAGCTCTCCCATGGGGATATATATTGATTCATTTGCTCTAAGGGCTGTTTCTTTATCTCCTAAAGTTACAATTGCTGTTCCGCTAACTACAACCCAGTGTTCGCTTCTATGGAAATGTTTTTGAAGAGATAGTCTTTTTCCAGGTTTAACAACTATGCGTTTTATTTTGTATTTTTGTTCATCTTCTAAAATTGTATAATTACCCCAAGGACGGTGTGCTTCTAAATGAATATTGTGTAATTCTGTAGTTTTTCTTATCTCATTAACAATTGCTTTGACTTTTTGAGATGAACCTTTTTTACTAATAAGCAAAGCATCTGCTGTATCTACTATGATTAAATTATCTATGCCCACTGTTGCTATTTTTCTTTCATTTGCATAGATAAAGTTATTGTTACTATCGATTGAAATATGGTTTTTAGTTAAAGTGTTTCCATTTTCATCTGTGGGAAATTCATCATAAAGTGCATCAAAACTCCCAACATCAGACCAGTTTATATCTGATGGGATAACTTTTACTTTTGATGATCTCTCCATAACAGCATAATCTATAGAATCCTCAGGAATGTTTAACATATCATCTTGTTTAATTCTAATCACTTTATGGTAAACATCACCATCTTTATTTGCATTATTTAATGCTTTTAAAGAAGCTTCGTAAATATCTGGTGAATATTTTTTAAGTTCATCTAAAAATACGCCCGCTTTAAAACAAAACATTCCACTATTCCAGTAGTAGTTTCCAGCTTTAAGGTATGAGGTAGCTGTTTCAGAATTAGGTTTTTCGTGAAAAGCTTTTACATCACTACCGTTTGCTTCTATGTAACCAAATCCAGTTTCAGCAAATGTAGGCTTAATACCAAATGTTACAAGATTTCCATTTTGTGCCATCTCTTTTGCAGATAAAACAACTTTTTTATATGTTTGTTCATCCTTTATAAGATGATCACTTGGTGTTACTAAAACTATCTCTTGTGGGTCTAAGTGAAGACAAGCGAGTGCTATTGCAGGTGCTGTATTTCTTCCAATTGGTTCTAATAAATATTGATTTTCTTTTTTATCTAATTCATCTAGTTGGTCAAGTGCTAAAAAATATTGCTCTGAATTTGAGATAATAAATTCTGTATCACATATTTTAGAATTTCTTTGGACTGTTAGTTGAAATAATGATTTTTCATCAAAAAGCTTTACAAATTGTTTTGGCATTAGTGTACGACTTATTGGCCAAAGTCTTGTACCGCTTCCGCCACATAAAATAATATTTGTCATATTTACTCATCATTTTATTATATTTTACTATAAATTTCTTTTAACTAAGATTATAGCAAAAATAAAAAACTATAGATTTTTTGCTCACATTTAATCAAGTAGTTAATTTATCTAAAATTTTTTTAAAATTTTTAATGTGAATTTTTTTTCTTGAGAGTTCAATTATTCCATCTTTTTTTAGTTTTTGTAAACTTCTATTTACCACTTTTCTTACTGTTCCAACCATAGAAGCTATATCTTCATGTTTTAGATTGTCAATTTTTTCTAGTTTAGGTTTACCATCTTTTATATAGGTAAATTTTGTAAAAAGTTGCAACACTCTTTGGTAAACATCATAAAAAGAGAGACTTATTGCTAAGTTTTCCATAGATTTTAGTTGAGAAGCAAGATATGAATAAAAGAGTTGTCTAAAGTTATTATCAAGAAGAATCATCTCTTGTACATCTTCTATAGGCATCTGTATTAATTCAGCATCTTCTAAAACTTCAGACAGCTGTTCTCTTATTGTTCCATCTAGTAAACTGACAACATCAAACATATCTCCACGAGAAAGTAAGTAGAGAGTTTGTTCTTTTGAACTATTAAAATCTATTTGAAAAATTTTAATTTTGCCACTTAATACAAAGTAAAAATATTTTGATGTATCAACACTATTGAGAGGGTCCTCCCCTTTTTTAAAAAAAACCTTTTTTTGATTTTTTTCTCTTTGGGGAAGCTGTTGAAGCCCACTAAGAACTAGAGATTGAGTGCCTGTATCTATTTTGTCCATGTACTATTGTACATTAATTTTATAAATCTTATTTTTTAGGCATTATAATTGTAAAATAATCCCCCTCAATTTTATGCTCAATCTTATCTTGAGCTACATCTAATGGAACTTTATAAGAGTTTGAAAAATATTGTGAGCTATAAAAGTATCTGCCATCACTCTTCACTTGACGCTCCATATTCATATTAACAGACACTACATCATCTTCTATAATAAAGTTTAAAGAATCTGCTTTTGAGCCATTAAGTTTAATTCTATAGATATATTTGTCATCTAGCTCTTCAAAAAGTTTTTTCTTTATATAAAGATGAGGATTTTTTGCTTTTTCTTCCAATATATATTTATTTTCAGCTTTAAGCTTATCTATCACATTTTCATATTTTTCTATCAATTTATTATTGTGTTGAACTCTTTTGGTTATGTCGATATCAAAAAGGGAAAAGGCTTCGAGTGAGCTAACTAACAATACACCAATTATACACCCTGAAACTATAGTTTTTTTCATAGCCAACTCCTTATTTAATTGATATTGATTTCATTTTAGATGACTCAGTTTTATGTAGCTCAATACTTAGTCTTCCATCATCAAGCTTAGCATCTATTTTTTCTTTATCAATGTTTTCTGCCAAAGCATATCTTCGCTCAAATTTTCCAAACGAACTTTCACATAAATAATAATCATCACGAGAGAGCTCATTTTTATAATGTCTGATGGCACTAACAATAAGCACATTATCTTCAACATATATATTTACATCTTTTTTATCAACACCTGGTAAATCTACATCTATATGAAATGTATTATCCTCTTTTTTTGCCAAGTTTGAAAAAGGGATATGTGAAGCTAAATTATCAAAAGTATCACTAACTTTATTAATAACAAGCTCTGCACCTTTTTCTATTTTGGAACCTAGTTGTTTTGCAGTTTTTGAAATTTCCATAATATCCTCCTTAATTAATCTCTATTTTTTTAATTTTATCTGTTTTTACATCTTCTAGTTTTGGTAAAATTATTTCTAAAACACCATCTTTAGACTCTGCATGAATATTTTCAACATCTACCTCTTCAGGAATGGAAAAAGAGCGTGAAAATTTACCAAAACTACTCTCTATTTTGTAATACTCACCCTCTTTAATTTCATTTTTTACTTTTCTTTCACCTGAAACTACTAGAGTGCTATCATCTATTTTTATATCAACATCATCTTTTTTAATACCGGGTAAGTCAACTTCAATATGAAACGCATATTTTCCCTCCCGTGTATTGATAGTTGGTAGAAAATCATCCTTTGAGGATGAACCTTTTGTTTGCTCTATATCATCTAACATTGTATTTAATAGATCAAAACTTTTTCTAAACTCTCTTATTTGAGTATATGGGTTATATCTTGTAACTAACATAATAAACTCCTTTATGATTTTTATATTTTTTTACTCTGCAAGTATAAAAAAAAATTTGAAATTGTTCTGCCCCTTAGGTAGCACATATGAGAGTTATATGTTTATGTATGTTATATATTATAAGTATTCTTAATACAATATTTAACAATATTATACTTTGGGAATATTATCTTTTGCTAAGTTTTATTGAGATAAAATTATCTAAAGAGCTTTATTAATCATATAGAACTGAGACATAATGAGTAAGATAAAATTTAGATTATTATTGATGTTGTTACCCCTACTTTTTTCTATGGCAATACTTAGTTTTTATACTTTCTATGAAAAATATGAAAAATATAAAATTTTAGATAAATCTACACAAGTTATAAAAATTTCCATGAAATTATCAGATTTGATATATGCTATACAGCTTGAAAGAGGGGTAAGTAGTAGCTATTTAGAAAACCATAACTCCATCTATTTAAAAAAGATAAATGATAAAAGAGAAAATACAAATACAAAATTTAGTTTACTTATTCAAACTATATATTCTTTGCCTATTGATGTATCGGAAGAAAAGAGAATAATAAAAGAGATTTTTAAAAAAATCAAAGATACCCGCAAAAGTATAGACACGCTAGATAAAAATATAGATGGGTTTATAGTATATTCAGAGATAATAACCAATTATTTGCATATTATAAATAATTTTTCTTATGAAGTTTACAATACAGTATTGGCAAAAGAATATGGTGCATATTTAACTCTCTTGTGGCTTCAAGAAAATGCTGCAAAAGAGAGAGGTGTTTTAAGTAGTGTTTTTGAAGCAAAAAAATTAGATGCTAAGAGATATATTCGTATAAATGAATATACTAGTAGGTTTAATCAACTACTAGATATGTTTTTTGCTACAGCACCATTAAAATATCAAAATGAGATGAAAAAATATCTTAAAAGACCTGAAGTCAAAGAGGTTGAAAGACTCATTAAATCTGTGAAAAATAAAATATATAGAAATTATTTTATAAATGATTTATTGCCATCTTTGGGCTTTAAAGGGATGATCCATAATTTTAAAAATTATCTTATTAGAGGTAATAGTCGTTTAATAAAAACAGTACAGTATGACTATGAAAAAGCTCTTGATATTATGAATAAGTATATCGATTTAGAGCAATTTAATGATATAGATAAAGAGAAAGTTTTAATTATAAAAAATACTATGCAAGAGTATTTAAAAATGCTACCAGTTATTATAAAAATGAAAGAAGAGAACAAAGATGTGTCGGAGATAGATATTATAGTTAAAATAGATGACACTCCAGCTTTAGAGGCAATAAACTATCTATCTGAGAATATAGATAATATCTCTGTAGATGAATGGTGGAAACAATCAACAAAACGGATAGATTTAATTAAAAAAATAAATGATGATATGCAAGATAATATCTTAGAAAAATCTACTAATGAAAAAGATTATATAGTTAAAAAAACAGGTATATATTTAGCTCTAACTTTATTAGTTATGTTAGTATCACTAGTTTTAGGTGTTTTGATAATACGAAGGGTAGTAAATGATCTTATAAAGACAACAAACAAGATGAAAGAGATGCGAAAAACAGGTAACTATAACTATATTTTTGAACTAAAAGGTTCAGATGAACTTTCTGATATGCAAGATGCTTTTAATAAGCTTATTGAAGATAGAAATATGGCAGAAGATAGTAAAAAACTTGCAACAGAGGTTTTTAATAATATCAAAGAGGGATTAGTTATTCTTAACTCAAATATGGAGATAGAAGCTGTAAATCCATCTTTTAGTATGATTACAGGTTATACATTTGAAGAGGTAAGAACAAAACATTATTCATTACTTGTTTCACAAGAGAATAATAATCCATTATTTAATTTAGAAATTGAAAAAAAGTTATCATTAAATGGGGTGTGGGAAGGTGAACTTAATGCTAGAAGAAAAGATGGCAATACATACCCAGAAGAAACAACAATCTCCCTTATTAAAGGTAAAAATAATACAGATAAATATGTAAAAGTTTTTCGTGACATTACCTCCAGAAGAGAGAATGAAAAGAAAATATTTTATCAAGCAAACTATGATGAGTTAACAGGATTAGCAAATAGAAGTAATGGAATGTCAATTTTAAATAGAGAGCTTAAACTTGCAAAAAGAAATGCAACTATGTTAGCTTTAATGTTTATAGACTTAGATGGATTTAAAAAAGCTAATGATACTTATGGTCATGAGTTTGGTGATGAGGTGTTAAAAGAGATTGCAAGCCGACTTTTAGCTTGCATTCGTGAGGTAGATACTTTAGTGCGTATTGGTGGGGATGAATTCATAATTATTTTGCCAAATATACGCAATGAGCAAGATGTTAAAAAAATAGCAGAAAAAATTATACAAGCAGCATCTTATAAATTTGATTTAAAAAATAAGACTTGTGACTTTGTCTCTATTAGTATGGGTATTAGTTTTTTTCCAAAAGATGCAACAGATGCAGAGAGATTACTCAACAGAGCTGATGAGATGATGTATAAAGTAAAAGAAAGTGGCAAACATAACTATATGATATGTTAATGGGTTTTAGTATTATTTGTTTTTTTATAAAAATAGTTAAGTCCACTTTTAGCTTTATTGTCTAGTTTATATGATATGAAAGTTAAATATTGAAGAATATCTTTTTTATCAATATTTGTTCTTAAAGAGGCTGTTTTTAAAATGTATTGAGGAATTTTTATCTTTTTTTTTAAAAATTCTCTTTCAATTTTTTTATATAGCTTTTTATCTTTGTGAAAACAAAGAAGAGCAAAAACAAAGGGTAAATTATATCTTTGTACCCATAGTTTTGCTAAATCTATATGCTCTTTTTTTTGTAGGTAATATCTAAGTGCTTTATCACCTATAAGAACCTCCCCTTTAACATTTAAAAGATTTGCTAAAACATTTGAAGTAGCTGATTCTATATCTATTTTATTTTTGGTGTGAGGTATTACAAGTACACTAAGTACCTCTTTTTTAGCAATAATACCTAGGTTGACATGTTGGAATTTTTTTGCACTAATGCTAGAGATGAAAGCAGCATCAATCCTACGGTTTAAAAATTTTTTATTTATATCTGCTGGCACACCACGCTTGTAGTGCATAGCCATGCTTTGTTGAGAAGATTTTGTAAATTTTTTCATAAATACATGAAAAGGTAACAAGTTTAAATATTCTATTTTTCCAAAAATCATATTGGAATTATACAGCACTTAGCTTATCTTTGATATAATCATTTCTCGAAATATAAAAA
>JAMOMX010000362.1 GCA_027066935.1 Sulfurimonas sp.
CAAACATTTCATGTAGGCATATATCTTTCGGGTAAAATTTATCTGTATTATTCCATTTCGATATTATTGATATATCATCATCTGTTAGAAGCTTTGTTTTTTTATAATTTCCGTATGGATTCTCAGATATTTCCTTAAGAATTAAATTGTAATATTTACCAATACTTTCGACTTGTTCATCACCCAATTCATTATTGTTATAGTTTAAAACAACTAGTAACTCCGCATTACTTTCTGATCCCTTTTCATGTTGTATCTCATCAATGGTGGCTGCCGAACCATGTATACCCCATGAGTTTACACGAAAGGTTACCGCTAGGGGATAATGAAATGGGTCTGTTATTTCGCCGCCCAAAAACTGGATTCCTTCCAACTCTTCCAGAGAATCATAAACATGAAAATTAATGTAATTAAAAACAACTTCAAATATTGGGTTACCCCCCAACTCCGTTTGTAGATGGGCGGAAGGATACCTTCGGAAAGGAAGCATTTCACGTTCATTGACAAAGATATTTTTAATAAGATCAACCCAAGATTCTTTATCAAGGTTTACATAAAATGGCATCGTATTCAAACAGTTGCCTAAAATTTTCTCCCCTCCTGGTTCTTCAATCCTTCCATTACATACAAGACCAGTTACGATATCTGTATCTCCAGTTATCATTCCGATAACTTTGGAATGAGCGGCCAGTAGAATGCTTTTTAAAGAAACACCAATATTTTTTGACACTTTCTTCAGAGAGGAAAAAACTTCAGGAGGAACCGGAACTTCGTAATCCATATTTCTAATTACATCATTTTTATTCAATTGATTGGGCCATCTGGAAATTTTAGGTATGTTCCTATTTGAAAAGATTCTTTTCCAGTATTGTTCATTTTCTTTTGAAACCATAGCCTTCTTTTCAGCGCTAACCAAATCAGCATAAGTTACACTAGAGGGTGCTTCCATAGATGGAATAGAAGTACCATTAAGAAGAGCCATATAGCGTTGAAACAACTCCACTACCATGTTTGATGCACTCCATCCATCCATTATTGAATCGTGAAAGCTGGCACCAAATTGATATGTATTTTTACTTCGTTTATGAATAGTAAACCGTAATAAAGGAGGGTTATTCCATATAAAAGATATTCGTTCTTCTTTTCCCACCCACTCTTCAATATACTTATTTTTCTCTACATTTTTTAAATAAGTAATATCTTCAAATAAAATTGGTGTTTCCACATTTTTGTATACAAGTTGCATCGGTTCACTAAACTTGTCAAAATTAAATGATGTTCGTAACATTTCGTGTCGTTTCGTCAATTGGTTAACCGCTACCCGAAATAGGTCAGCATTATAAATTCCTTTAATATGAAAACTATAGACAACCTGATAAAAATATGCATCTGGACTGTGTTCACTATGAAAAATCATCCCTTTTTGAAGTGTCGACATAGGGAAAGCATCATCAAGTAAATTTTGAGGAATTTTGTCTAGATCCTCTCTCTCAAGCATTTCAAATGCTGAGACAAACTTTTTACTAACTTCATTTTTCAATTTATTTCCAGAAAACAATAATTGTTCAACCGTAGGAAACTGGAAAAATTCCTGAATGCTTAGTTCAATCTTATATTCTCTAGCAGATGATATGATTTGTATAATTCGAATAGAATCACCACCAAGCTCAAAGAAGTTATCATTTACACCTATCTGTTCTATCCCGAGGACCTTTTCCCAGATATTTACAAGAGCTATCTCATCTTCACTTTCAGGAGCAACATATTCTTGCTCAAGTTCAGAACGCTGAAGATTCGGAGTTGGAAGTAAGTCTCTATTAACCTTACCATTCGAACTTAGCGGAATAGCTGATAAGAATACAAATGCTGAAGGAACCATATAGTCTGGTAAATGTTTCTTCAAATACACATGTAATTCATTTATTTTTAGAGATGCCTCACCTTTGACCACTAGGTATGCTACGATTCGTTTATCTTCTGGTATATCCTCACGCACAACTACAACTGCATCGTGAACTTGGTTATGTCCTAATAGCATAGACTCGATTTCACCTAGTTCAATACGAAGTCCGCGAACCTTCACCTGGTAATCAATTCGACCAAGATATTCGATTGAACCATCAGGTAGATATCGAGCAAGATCCCCACTTTTATACAGACGATCTCCAGTGGCTCCAAAAGGATCTACTATAAACTTTTCTTCTGTTAATTCATCACGATTCAAATAGCCCCGAGCAAGCTGCACACCCCCTATATAAAGCTCTCCAGGAACACCTAAGGGCACAGGTTGTTGATTCTCATCCAGTATGTAAATACGTGTATTTGCTATGGCATGTCCAATGGGAACAATACGACTTTCGCTATTACGAACACATTGCCACGACGTTACGTCGATGGAAGCTTCCGTTGGCCCATACAGGTTGTGAAGTTCAACAGCATCATAAGTTTCAAAGAAACGTTCCTGGAGACTATAAGACAAGGCTTCACCACTACACATAACATACTTGAGAACATCATTACAAAATGAGGCTTTCTCATTCTCCAAAAATATCTTCAACATCGACGGGACAAAATGAAGGGTACTAATCTTGTTCTCATTTATCAAATTTACTAAATAATCAATATTCTTATGCTCTCCTGGTTTGGCAATGACAAGAGTAGCCCCTACTGACAATGGCCAAAAAAATTCCCATACTGAGACATCAAAATTAAATGAAGTTTTTTGAAGAACACGATCCTCAAATGTCAACTTATATTCATCTTGCATCCATAGTATACGGTTTACCACAGACCCATGGGTTATCATTACCCCCTTAGGTTTTCCGGTTGAACCCGAAGTATAAATGATATATGCAAGATTATCACTATTTGCTTTCCTTCCGGGATTTATGTTGTTTTGCATGGCAACATCGAACCATTGAGTATCTAGACACAGCACCTCTTTACCAAAAAAGTTATGTTTCTCCATTATTTTCTTCTGACTTAAAATCAATGAACAACCCGTATCTTCTAGCATAAATGATAATCTATTTCCTGGATACTCTGGATCAAGGGGGAGATAGGCTCCTCCCGCCTTCAAAATACCATACAAGGCAACAGCCATCTCTAGAGAACGTTCCATACATACTCCAACCACAGACTCAGGACCAACACCGTGCTCCATCAAATAATGTGCGAGTTGATTTGCACGCTCATTAAATTTACGATAACTCAACATATCATCACGGTAAATTAATGCAGAATCATGAGGAGTCCTCTCTACCTGCTTTTCAAACATTTCATGTAGGCATATATCTTTCGGGTAAAATTTATCTGTATTATTCCATTTCGATATTATTGATATATCATCATCTGTTAGAAGGGAGATTGAGGATATTTTTTTTTGAGGCTCATTAGTAACTTCATTTAAAAATTTTAAAAATTGGGCACTCATTCTATTTATTGAATCAATATCATATATTTCTGTATTAAACAATAACGAATATCCATCACTATCTTCTCCCACACGAAACACGAGATCTGAATTTATTACAGGGGTATTGTTATTTAACTTCTTGACGGTTTCTATACCTATACTTGGATAAAATCCGTTTTTTAATAAATTGTTTGATCGAAGCTCATGATATCGATGAGTCAGGTCATTGGGGAAAGTTAACCACCTCGTCATTTTATTATTTTCTTTCCTAACGTCTGAACAAATATTCTCAAAGGAAGTGTCACTTTCCATATCAAAGTGAAATGGCAGTATTTTTGAAAAGAATGTTTGCATACCTTCAGTACGAGTTCGAATAAAATCTGATGAATATCCTATATCAAAAGACTGCATTTTACATAAACTAGATAGATAAGAACAAAATGCAGCTATAGCAAATTCACTTTCATCTAAATCATTATGCATGGCATCTGTTTTAAGATTTGAAGGACGCTTGATATCAATGGAAATGTAATCTTTCCTTGTTGTATTCTTTTCGACTTTTACATACGGTATTTTTAGATATTCTAAGTTTTCCAGTCGCTTCAACCATTTTTGTTCATATTTGCATATCTTTTCATTTAATTCTTTAATATTTTTTAATATTTTTTCATTTAATCTTGGGAGCTTCTCTCCTATCTTCATCCTATAACGAGAAACAAACTCTTCTTCATTAAGAATTTTCCCATCAAGAGACATACTTTTTGTAATCTCCACATCATTTGTTGCTGTGGCCACAGAAAAGCTTTGTCCTTTTATATATAATATAGTTCCTATTGGTTGCTTACTTTTTTCTGAACTTATAACGATTGAAAGTGGTATAATATAGTCATCACGAAATAAAATTTTTGGCATGCCAATTTTATTTGGATAAGCTCCAAAGTGTAACGCTCTAATAAACGAATCAATATTCTCTGCAGAATCACTCCAATTAATTGAAAAAATCCCTTCTGGCTTCTTACATCTTGTAAATAACGTTCGTTCTTTTTTATTCTGCTGCGTTCTTGTATATGACTCGTCAGTAAATTCATTGATAAGTTCTTGAAATGAGAGAACTGCATTTTCATAGCACTTCCCATTCAATGTTAAAGAAGTTTCATCAACAGAAATATTCACATATTTTTGTTTTAATATATCTCCCGCATCAATTTCATCACTCATGACATGCCAGGTTACACCATGTATATTTTCTCTATTCATAATGGCCCAGGATGTAGAATTTATTCCTGCATAGGTTGGCAAAAGGGCGTCATGATAATTGATTGCCAGCTTTTTTGGAATCGAAAGAACTTCAGTTTTAAGAAAGGTATTATTAACAATACTGAAGAGATAATCAAATGGTTCTTGCTTTAAAACATGTTCAATATCTTTATGTAAATATTTTTTAATTTTTCTTTGGGATGCCCAATTTAACAATTCATTATCAAAGGAAATAATACCTAAGATATGATGCCCCTTATTGAGTATAATTTCTGCGCACTGCATAGGAAGAGTTCCTTCTCCTATTATATAACACGTAAATTTTCTATCGCTCTTATTCTCTAAGTTTAAATTACCATTTATCATATTTTTGCCTAATCATATTCTCATTTTTTCTTCTAAAGTACAACATCAGCCAGCTAATAAATAATCAATAAACAGTACTCCATTCAGGTGATCTATTTCATGATGAATTACTGAAGCCATAATTTCTTCTGCTTCTAATTTCAGTTGGTTACCAAAAAGATCATTATATTTTATTTTTAATCTTTCAGGCCTTCTAACATCTCCATAAATACCCGGTAAGGACAAACAGCGATCAGGAAATTTAATTCCCCCAGAAGAGTGAATCACTTCCGGATTAATCAGATAAAATGGTTTATTCTTTTCTTTAGAAATATCGACAACAATTATTCTCTCGTTACAGCCAACCTGAGGAGCAGCCAATCCTATAGCATTCATTTTGTACATAGTTTCCAACATATCATTAATAAGGGTTTTAACATTCGAATCAAATACTGTTATTTCCTTTGATATTATTCTCAGATTATCATCTGGAAATGTAATAATCGGTAGCTCTGCCATATTTGTTCCCCCTACTACAATAAAAAATTTTAAAGTTTTCGGCTCAATTTCATTTATATATAAAGTGTAAACATTTTTAAACTTTATATTATACCGTACGATTAGTATTACATATATTTAATAAATTTCTACTTAGTCAGTCCTGAAAAAGCCCATATTCAAACCTTCAATCCAAAAGAACTACTCTCCATATTTTCCAATAAAATATTTCAATACAGTTGTATATTCTCTCTAAGTTGCCTTATATCTTCCAAAGCAAAAGTAAAATCTCTTGAAAAAAGTGCATAAAAGTAGATGTTCATCCACTTTTTGAGATTAAATGCAGTTGCTGCTAATAGAAGATTTATCTCATCACCAATAAAACCTTTGAGATAGTTTCTCTGCATCCTATGATCAGGGGTGCGACCTTAAAAACACTAAATCAATTCATATTCCCAAAGAAAGGATCAAGCAACCATCTCCTTATTTTGCATAAACTTACTCCAAGCTTGACTCCATCTACCCTCAGTTAAACAGATAGCCCTCACAGGTAAAAATCTTTTTGCTCCATATTCACTCCAATTTGCACCTGAGATACAAACTCTCTGTTTGACAATAATTTTACAAGCACTCTCTATAACTCCTGAACCTATTGGTAGATTTTTATCTATCGAATCTTTGTAGTTCATTCGATTCAAATTATTAGTAAAATAGGTAATCGTAGATTCTACACCATTTTTGATTGAAGGAGAGAGTTTTTTAGTTTTGAGTTCTTTTATCTCTTCCAATAAAAATTTTGCACCATCTTTAATATTTTTTAAAGTCTTACAAGCTCCTTGGAACCAAGCTTCTCTTTTTGGTTTACTTCTAGGATGAACTCCTCTTGAAGCATATGAAAGATACTCTGTTGCGTGATAGTAGTCTAGTGTATTTAAATCTGTATAGTTATCAAGAAGTTTCCAATTCTCTTTTGCTCCATCTGCTACTCCTATGATTTCTGCTTTTGGAAACTTCTTTTTGATAATCTCTGCTTCATTATCAAATCTCTTTTTAAAGCTTTCTTTCCCATACTCTGGGGCATTAGCAATGTATATGGTATGTATTCTCTCGCCATCTTTATCATATAAAGAGAAGGTTCCACACATTGCTTCTCTCCAATTACTCTCACCCATAGGCATACAAGTACCATCTAAACTCATGCCAATTGTCTTCACTTCTCTAGCTATTTTTGGTATCTCATACTCCCAATTCTCTTCTTGTTTAAGTAGTATATTGCTCACTATTTGTGATGTATTTTGTATAAATGAACAAGATATCTTTCTATTATGATTCTCTGATAAATCCTCTTGAACTACTTTTGCAGAGCTGTAAACATACTTATATGAGAGCATTTTTGCAAATTTAGGGGTTGCTGTTTTGATAATATGTGCATTTTTTTCAAGTGGACAATACTGCCTCCCTGCTCCTAATGGTGCAAAAACTTTCCTTTTAAGCTCTACTTCTCCATATGGTGTTTGATATTTTTTTTTACCTCTTTAGCGTATAATTTTTGCTCTTTTATTGCAATTACCGTCTCTTTTATCTCTAAATTATTCAATGCTTGTTTTGTTAGTGTTTGTCCTAATTCATTCACTTTATCCATTATTAGATCTTCCATTTGGAGAAAATTCTCATTATCTAAATCTATTATTACTTCTAATTTAATTCTTTTCTTGTTGTTTGATATTATTTTTACTGACATAATTTACTCTTTTTTGTTTAGTTTAGGCTTTTCTTCTTTAGAGTGTTTTTATTGGTAAATTAGTGTTTTTAAGGTTGCACCCGTTTTAGATATTGTGTGAATTATTAAATAGTTATAGTTACAATTCGAGATGTTGTTATGATAAGCAAGGTAGAAGATTTTAAGAAATTGAACCATTCTATAAAATTCATAGCTTATTATGTAAACCCTGTAACTTTTTTAAAAAGGAAATAAACATAATGATAAAAGTTATATTACTGCTCACAATTCTCATTACTTTAGTATTTGGAGAACAACCGCTACAAAAAAATACATTTGAAAAATTAAACTATGTAATTATTAAACAAGAGAAACAAAGAAAAGGTGCTTCATTCAATCCTCCTCTTCCAGCAGAATATACACTATTAGTTATTACAGCAGCTTTAACTGGAGATAGTAAATTAAATAAAAATAATGTTACGAATGTTCTTAATAAGATTTTGTCCGAAGTACGAAAAAATAATAAAAATGTTGATGGTATTACCACGTACCTATATAAATCAAAAAGACATTTTAAAGATGGAAGTTCATCTTTTGGGAGTCATCCGGCAGAGCCGGAGGGTTACCTTGAATTAATTACATCATAAATATTTGCCAAGTTGGTTTCAAAATCTAAAATTATTATTTACTATTTTGAAGTCGTCTGTGTTTCATCACTGTTTTGAGCTAATTTTTTTTTACGCTTTTCTTCTTTTTTTTTCTCTTTTTCCAATTCACGAGCCCGTTTTTCATAAGTGTAGTTTGTTTTAGCCATTAGTAATCCTATTTTTTTAATAT
>JAMOMX010000363.1 GCA_027066935.1 Sulfurimonas sp.
ACTTTGTAACATCTCAAATGCATGAGCCGACCAAATTCGGACAATTTAAAGTATAACGATAACGAAATAATCACTATTCAAAATTTCTCTTCGCTCCTGCCGAGGGCTTTATAAAAACAAAAAGGTAAAAAACCCAAACCTAAGAATCGCCCAAATTAGAAGGTAAAGTTCTGAGGAGACGAAAACCGACATCATTGTATCGAACATCTGGATCGTCCCAACCACGGCCAGAAGAGCGAGTCCCAATAGCATTGTAGCTCCACGAACCGCCCCGAAGGACTTTTTCTTTTTTATCCTCATCATACCAATCTTCACACCATTCCCAAACATTACCATGCATGTCATAAAGTCCCCAAGGATTTGGTGATTTTTTTCCTACTATATGAGTGGTACGATCACTATTGTCATCATACCATGCATACTTTTCTAACTCACTTTCATCATCTCCAAAACTCCATTTAGTTTTAGTTCCAGCACGACAAGCATATTCCCACTCTTTTTCAGTTGGTAGTTTATAGTTTTCTTTTGTCTTTTTACTAAGCCATTTACAATAAGCTATTGCATCTTCCCAACTTATTTCAGCTATGGGATGATTGTACGGTTCTTCTTTCCACTCTCTACTATCATCTCTTTTTGTATCTTTTATAAAGTGCATATACTCTGCTATGGTCACAAGGTATTTTCCCATATAAAAATCATTTTTTATAGTTACTTTTTTTTGTTCGCCTTTATCACCTATCATGAAAGTTCCTTTTTTGATAAGAATCATATCTATCGAAAGTGAGTTTAAGATGCGAACCATTTTTGGTTTTATAAAATTGTTCATATTTTAATCCCCCTGCGGAAGTGTGACTTCAGTCTCACCCAATACTCAATCACACTCTCACTATTCATATATCCCATAAAACCTCTCCTTTACATCTTGTAAACCTGCTTTTATTGGATTGTTTTTGATATAGTTATACACCACTTCAAAATGTTTTTCGTCTCTTATGAGCTTATCATAGTAGTCATTTGACCAAAAGCTACCTTTTTGATTTAAAAATTTATTTATTTTATGAGATGAACCACCTTTTAAAAGCTTCATGGTTTCACTAAGCTCTTTTATCTCTTCAAAAAGTATATGTATATGATTTGGCATAATAGCAAAAGCAATCAAATTAAAAAGCTCTCTATCTTTAGAAAAAATATACTCTTTCAATAGATCAAGTACTTCTCCATTTAAATATGCACCTTTTGTTGAACTGTCTAAATAGCTATCTATCTTGTACTGTTTTACTTTATTGTTATCAAAACTATTTTCTATCTTTTTTAGATACTCATCAACACTATCTTTTGTTCTAAATGTAACAAATTGACAATACCCTTTGAGACTAATATGAGGTAAATTGCTATGTTTCAAAATTTTTCCTCATTCGGAAGTGTGACTTTAGTCTCACCCTGATAACTACTAATACTAGTGAGACTGAAGTCACACTTCCGAGTAAGGATAAGCAAAAGATTTAAAAGTGTGTTTTGTATCTTTTCCCCTAAAGTATAACGGTGATTTTTTGGCAATGAGTTTAGTTTTTGTATATACCAAAGTGTAAGATTGTAAGTTTTAACAAAAACAGGATAATAATTATTCATACTTTACTCCCAAAAAAATATCTTCGCCCTGACGGGGCTTGTTAAAAATAAAAAGGTAAAAAACCCAAACCTAAAAATCGCCCAATCAAGAAGGTAAAGTTCTGAGGAGACGAAAACCAACGTCGTCACTACGATAGGTAGGACTACTCCAGTTACGGATAGCGGAGCGAGCCCTAAAAGCAACTTCGTACCACGAACCGCCCCGAAGGACTTTTGTATCTTTATACTTATCATACCAATCTTCACACCACTCCCACACATTGCCATGTATATCATAAAGTTCCCATGGGTTTGGTAGCTTTTTTCCTACAGGATGTGTTCCTTTACCACCTTTTTCATCATACCATGCATACTTTTCTAACTCTTTTTCATTATCCCCAAAACTCCACTTTGTTGTAGTTCCTGCACAAGCCACATACTCCCACTCTGCTTCTGTCGGCAAACGATACTCTTCTTTTGTTTTTTCATTTAACCACTCAATATACTCTTTTGCATCATTCCAACTTACACAAACCACAGGGTGTTTATCTGTCTGTTTAAAATATGGATTATCCCAATAAGCATCTTTTTTCTTATTCCAATCTCTCCCATCCCATATATAAGCACCATAACCTTTTTCGGCTTCTGTTTTGTAGTTTGTATCTTTTACAAATACTCTAAATTCTCCTACTGTTACTGGGTGTTTAGCTATTTCAAAATCATAGTTTATGATTATTTCATGAACTGGTTTTTCATTCTCTTCGCCATCGTTTGAACCCATTTGGAATCGCTTTGATTTGGGGACAATGGCTTCTATTTCAACTGTCAATCTCTTTGCAAGTTTTTCAAACTTTCCACCAAATCGTTTTAATCTTTTTATATTTATATGAGCAAACTCTGTATCGAGTCTGCTTAATTTTCCTATCTCATTTGTTTCACTATCTTTTAGTATAGCTTGAAAATAGGCTGAAAAGCCTATATCTAAGTTGTTTTCTACATAATTTGAGAGAGTTTTGATGGTTTGTAGATAGTTGGATGTTCCCAACTGATTTAAAAATATTTCCCTTATACCATCTTTGTTTTTTTCTTTATGATAAAAGTGATAAAGTTCATCATCTTTTTTGATGATACCACCTGTTAATATCTCTGATAGATGAATTTTTGAGGAGTTTTTTATCATCAGCTTTTGTATAAGTTTCATAACATTTATATCAAGTGGGACTACTGATAGATAGTGGGCTAATTGATGTGCTATTTTTGAAGAGTTTTCATAAAACCTACTTACTCTTTCACTATCTGTTAACTCTATTTTCTCTTGAGTTTTTATATCATCTACACAGATAATCGCACCACTTATAGAACTATTTGCTTTGCCTGTTATAACTTTACTAAGTGCTTCAAGTGAATTTAACTCCATTGTAGAGATAGGAAGTTTAAGGAGTTTTCTTTTTTCAAAATCACTATCTAAAAACTCTAACATATCATCAACATCACTTTTAAGAGTAGAGTTAAATCTTTTGTTTCTATTACTTTGAAAGCGTACAATATCAGAGTCTTTTAGTACAGTTCTATTCCAAAGATGAGATGAGAACATTTGTATCATAGATATAGTAACTTTATCTTGCCATTTGTAAAGTTTTTTAAGAAGTTTGCCACTTCTCCACGATGGAGCAGTCATATCACTTACTATCATCACCAAAGTATCTGTTTTTAGATAATGTGATATATGAAAGCCTTTATCTCTTTTGTTTTTTGTAGTAAAAAAGTTTGGTTTTTCTTTTGAACTATCTAAGTAAAACTTATGTACACTTTTAAAAAGATTGAAGTTTTTTATGCTATTTGCAAACTTTTCTGTCTCTTCACTCCAAAGTTCCATAGTATCACTACTATCTATAAGTATAACTAGTTCAAACCTATTTTCATACTCTGGTTTATAATATGGTATAAAAAGGTTAGTATCAGCTTTTGTGTCAACTATCCTTTTGATATCTAATTTAAACTTTGTTGTAGATACCTTTTTTTGTCTAAAATTTTTTAAAGCATTATAAAGTTTGTTTTGATTTAGTGTAGAAGAGAATTGTTTTATATTTATGGAAAGTCCACTTCTTTTGGTACTTTTTGTAGAAACATGAACAGAAGTATCTCCTAAACTCTCTGTCTCTATCAAAATTTTTTTAACTTTTGATGAAAAATTCGTCTCTTTTGGAGATTGCTTTTTTGACTTTTGTTTTTCTGTTTTTTCTGTAGATTTATCTTCTTGTTTTTTTGATATTTCTTCTTTTATAATAGTTTTTTTGAAAAAAAAATCATACTGTGCAAGCCATAAAGCATCCGCTAATTCCATAGCATCATACTTTAAGTCTGATTTATCCAGTATAGTTTGAAGTTTTTTCAGCTTAGTTTTCAAAACTACCCTCTACTCCATAGATAATGCATGCCAGATTTTATCTTTTAGTTTTTCAAATGCATCTTGATCTATATCTTTATTCAATCTTAGATGCAAAGCATTTAAAAGCTGATCTGTCGCTAGGTAGTTTTTATCTCTAGATTCTATAAAGTTTTCTACAATCTTCTCAATATTATCTATATTTTTAACATCATCTTTTAAATGTTTGTCAACAATCTCTAAAAGTCTATCTTTATCTGGTGCTTCTATGTGATGATGTAAACATCTTCTCATAAAAGCTGGTGGAAAGTCTCTCTCATTATTACTTGTCATGATAACAATAGGAAAATATCTACTCTCTATTTTTCCATCAACTGGCTTTATCTCATCATCTTCAGAACCAAGGTCTATATCTTTTCCCATTCTTTTTAGTATATCTATCTCAAAATAGTTATCTTCAAAGAGTTGAAGTAAATTGTTTGGTAAGTCTATATCACTTTTATCTATCTCATCAATAAGCAAAACTCTTTTTTTAGATGAGCTAAAAGCAATACCTAAAGGATTTAACTTTACATACTTCTCTATCTGTTTTGCTTGTGGATCTTTATTTTGAGTATCTTGAAGCCTTGCGATAGCATCATAATGATAAAGACCATTTTCAATAGTTGATTTTGAGTTAATATGCCAATGAAGAACATCACTAAGTCCTAATTCGCAAGCTATAGCATAAGCTAGTGTTGATTTTCCAACTCCAGGATCACCAGTTATCAAAATAGGTCGTCTTAGATATATAGAGGCATTGACTATCTCTATCTCATCTTCTGTTGCTTGATATGGATACTCTTCATCTTTTTTTAACGCTCTTTTTTTTCTCCATGCAGGTGGTGGATAAGCTTCTTCAAACTCCTCGACATCAAAAGTCCTTTGTTTGCCATTGCCTTTGAATATTTTCCAATCTTTCTTTTTCATTTATATTCTCCTTTTAATGGGATATTTGGATCACTCCAAATAATAGTTATATAACTATTTTTAGGTTTATCTACTTCGCTTTTTAACTCTTTTAATTTTAAATTTTTGTTATCATCTATCCATTTATCAAATTCTTCAAATTTATTTTTATCAGAACACCGTATAGTTACACCTTTTCTTTTTGCTCTATCAAAAAAATTGCTTGTATTATCTGGATAAAATCTATATTTCAATCCAACCTCTTTATTACTACTATCTACAATCTCTTTAGATGTATTTATGTCTAACAAGCAGTTGCAAATAGGGCTTTGTATCTGTTGTATAATAATATCCCATAATTTTCTTATTTGACTTAGATAAGCTCGTTCTCTTATGTGTATATTTACTCCACATTCACCTGTAAAACAAACACTCTTTTCTAAATCATCATCATAATAACTCCACTGTTTAATATTTTCAAGTAAAAACTCTTTAGGTAAAACTATTTCAACATAGTCATATAAATCTAATATGTCATAAATAGTATCAAAAATCTCTTTTTTAAAACTCTTATTAGTAATATCTCTCTCTTTAAAAGCTGATTCTTCATTTGATTGAAATTTGCCATCCTGAAAATATCGAATGGTTAAATCAACTTTTTTTGGAGTTTCTGATTTTGCAAAATCTAAAACGATTCTATCTTTAAATAACTCTTCATTTTGTGTTTTTAAAAGCCTTTGTTTATCTAATAGATTTTTTGTTTTTATTTTTATCTTATTACAAATATCTTCTTTATAATTTTCTTCTAACCACTCTTTAATCTTTTGATTGTTGGAGTTTTTTTCTTGATATATATAGTTTATGATACAAAATATAGGTTGTTCATAATTTATAATCAAATTATCCAAATAATCGACTATACTACTTATGGATTTTTGCTCACCAAGTATTTTATGGTTGTTATTCTCTTCTAAAAAAAGTTTTGAGATATCTTTTAATTCTTGCAAATTTATTGATTCATTAGTTATAAATTGAGTTAACTTATTTAGTAGATTTTCTTTTTCCGTCGGCAAAACTACAATTTTACCAATCTCATTTGGTTCTATATTATGCTGTTTTGTTAGCTTCCTATATAATTTATGATAATCACTTCTTTCATCATGTACATCAAATCTTAATTCAGACATAAAATAACGATTTTTGCCATGTAACCTATCAGGAATGTACCGTTTATCTTGTTCGTTAAAAATAATTGTCACTATTTTTATTGTATCTTTTTTCAATAAAATACGCAATAATTCAGCTTCCCACTTAACACCTCCATCACCAGCACAATTTTTATTATTATCGAAACAATTTTTATAATTTTCGGTACAAACTACTAAAATATATTCCACAGATTGGATATTTTTATCAATCCAAGTTTCCCAATTAGTTTCTTCATCTAAGTAATCTTTAAAATTATCAATAATACATTCAATTCCATCTGTCCTTAAACTTTGTGCTAATTTAGTAACATGATTTATATGTAAATTACTATCCCAACTATAACTAATGAAAATTTTAGGCTTACTCATCTCAAAACCTACAAAAAGATACCAAACAAAACAATAACCCCCAAAAGTATCCCATAATACAATCGCAAAGTAACTGAGTTAAAAGTAACAAACCAATCCATTTGAGAAGTGAGTTTGCCTTCTAGTTTCATAGAAAAGTCAATTTCATCAGGATTTTTAACTCTCACTTCATCATATCGTCCACGAAAAATCCGCTCTTGATTTAAGAAATATGCATCTAGTGCCCAAAACATAAGTGTTAAAAAGGTAGCAATTAACATGATCTTTAGGTTAATACCATCTTGGCTTAATCCAAAGATAGCAGCAACTAGAGTGATAGCCCAGCCTTTGAGTAAAAATGAGTTATGTGCCATGCGAGTGATAGTATTTTGGATAAATTCAAGATGTTTAAGTTTTGCTTCTATATTCATAATGCTACCTTATGATAAGTTATTTTTAATAATAAATATATTTTAACATAAACTTATAAAATTACAATAATTTGAAGTCAAAATAAAATATCTAAATAAAGTAGATATCTCTTACCACTTAGATTAATAGTTAAGATTAAAAATATTTTTCCAAATACAACACATATGATGTTAGAAAATCTTGATAAATCTTCAGATTTAAATGTATGGAAATTTGCCAAAAAAAATGAATACCTATTTTTAAGTTTTATCTATTCAACTTTTAAATCTACAACTTTAGCTATATAGTCAAAATCCTTATCACTATGTAAAAGTATGAGATTATACTCTATTGCTATAGTTGCGATGAGAGCATCTATGGTGCTTCTTATGGTTATACCTGATTTTCGACACAAGAAAAAGAGATTAGCCGATGCTTCATAACTTTTGTCCTTGGGATAATAAATTTTTTGTGTAGAGAGATAGGTATTTAATTTATCGTACTCTTTTTTATCTTTTGCACCTTGTAAAGTCTCTTGATATGTAAAAGCTGAAATTCCAAAAGGAATTTGATTTTGTAATATTTTTTCAAATTTTCTACTTTGTTGAGTCTCTGTTCCTTTGAGAAAATCTATAAGCACTGAAGTATCTATTAAGTACATGTATCAACTCTTAGTTTTTTATAGTCATAACCTTTTTCAAAACTAATATCTCCTTTAAGATCAAGAAGAGATTTTTTTTTGTAATTGTTAACCAACTCTTGTAGTGCCAAATGAATAATCTCTTTTTTTGTTTTTAAATTAGTATATTTAACTGCCTCTTTTAAAAGTGTATCATCTATAACAATATTTGTCCGCATACTCACTCCTTGGTGTATTTCAATGTGTATGTCATTGTAGTATAAAAAATTTATCTTGTCAATGCTAAGACTTTCTAAATTACTATCACTCAACATGGGAAATGCTTCGATTTCTCTTGTATCTGTAGCGGAGCTTTACACTTTGCTTGCTTATATAAGAGATGCAAAACCTGATGTATTTTTAATGAAAACAAACTCAATATCAAAACCTTACATGGTATACATCCTCCAAAGTAACATACTTACTGTTTTATCGTACTATGATGACCCTCTCTTAACA
>JAMOMX010000364.1 GCA_027066935.1 Sulfurimonas sp.
GATTAAATTGCTACATAAGATATAAGAGATCTAGCTATTTAATTCATTCTAGATAATAATTTATACTATAGCGTAAATCTTCATCTAAATCTAAAATATTATTTAACATCCATTCTAAATATCCTCTATCTAACATAGATATCTCTTCTATATATCGTCCACTATACTTACCAAATTCAAATTTATTCATAAGTACATTTTTTACACTTAGCTCATACATGTTTTCTTTTGAAGAGAGTTCTAATAAACATTCATAAAGTTGTTTTATCAACCTTGCATCACTTAATGCTTCATGTGGAATTGTTTTTTCTTTTTCATCTTTATATAGTTTTAGTTCATATCTTAAAAACTGTAAAGAGTACTCTTCACACTCAGGCATCAAATGTTTAGAGACTCTAAGTGTATCTATTATTTTACCTTGCCATACAAATCCACATGCACTACTTAACATCTCTAAATCAAATTTTATATTGTGAGAAATCAAGGTAACATCGTAGATATTGTTTAATTTTAAAAATTTAAAAGTTTCACTATCTTGAAGTTCAGGTTTACCTTTAATCATCTCATTTGTAATGTGATTTATACTTGAAGCTTTTGGTGGGATTTTTTTACCCTCATTTATCAAGTCCGTTTTTGTAGTAACATTTCCGTTTTCAACAATAACTAATGCTATTGAGATAATTTTGTCATTTTTTTCTAGACCTGTAGTTTCTGTATCTATAAAAATTAACATTTTTGTATTTTAACTTTTTTACATTTAGATATCATAATGATAAAAGAAAAATATCCACTAACTAAGATAAACCCAAACAGAGCATAGATATTATAAAAATTAAACATAGTAACTATCATTAAAATCGCAACTAGCCAAATCATTAACATTATCCATTTTCTCCATACCTTTATTAAGTCTCCATAACCTATAACATCTATAACTTCATCACTAGCACATTCAAATAATTTTAACTCATATCCATTAATACAATCGTTGAAAATATATTTTATCCCTCTAAACAAAGAGATTAAGAGTGTAAAACTCCAAGCAATAACAAACCAAAAGTTAAATATTTTAATTAAAGCAGAGATATTTTCTTCTGCTAAAGGTGGTGACCCAATAGATACATATGTGTAAAAAGTTATTAAAAATGTAACTAATGATGCAAAAAATATACTAGTGACACTAAGACGAATTGCCCATTTAAGCCAAAGTAAAAAGTAAAACTTAATCATTTAAATCTTTTTTATACACTTTAAGCATGCCATTATAATGCTCCAATGTCATAAAACTTTTCTCAAACCTATAACGAATTATAAATTCTACAATTTTATCTTTGAACTCAACATCCACAAGTTCTGCTTTTCCAAAATAACCAAGTGAGATATTTTTACTTTTGACACGAGCTTCTTTATCATATGATATTGCTAAAATTTGAAGATATTTACCTTTTTTTATCTCACCTAGATTTTCTTCTAAGAGTGATGCACCTGAAAGATTTACAGCTTTAAACTCAAAAATATCTTCAAATTTTTCAATTTTTTTATCTATACCAATATCTGTATATAAAATTTTTAATGCACTAATATTATCTTTTCTAACTTTCTCATAAGAGGATATGT
>JAMOMX010000365.1 GCA_027066935.1 Sulfurimonas sp.
GGAGCTGGTAAAGCTGGTATGGAAGAGTTAGTTACTCAGATGCAAGACTTTTTTGCATTTAAATTAAGCGAGAGTAAAAAAGAGGCATTTATGCATCAAATTGCTCTTAATGTAATTCCACATATCGATACTCCTCAACCAAATGGTTTTACAAAAGAGGAGATGAAGATGGTAAAAGAGACACAAAAAATTATGAAAAAAGAGATTGCTGTAGCTGCTACATGTGTAAGAGTTCCAGTTTTAAGAAGTCATGCAGAATCTATCACTGTTACATTTGAGGATGGTGTTGATATTGATTTAGACAAAGTAAGAGAAGCGTTAGACAACTTTGAAAATGTAGAAGTTATGGATGATTTAGAAAATGCAATATACCCAATGCCAATAATCTCAACTGATACTGACACTACTTTTGTAGGTAGAATAAGAAAAGATATATATGCACCAAATATGCTTCATTTTTTTAATTCAGCTGATCAAGTTAGAGTTGGTGCAGCTACAAATGCAATTAGAATTGCCCAAAAATGGGTAAATTTACAAAAGGAAAAATAATCATGTTAGAAAAAATATTTGAAAACTCTTTATGGGGTTCTAGATTTATAGTAATTCTTGCTGTAGTTTTTGGTCTTGTTGGTGCTGTAATTTTATTTATAGTAGCTAGTATTGATATTGCAGTAACTGCAAAGTATGTATATACAACTTATGCTACTGGTGCTCATCCTGAAAAATTTCACCAAGATATAGTTGGTGGTATTATTGGAGCTGTTGATTTATACCTGATTGGTGTTGTAATGCTGTTATTCGCATTTGGTTTATATGAGCTATTTATCTCTAAGATAGATCCAGCTACGGATAGTGAGGGTGGTTCAAATAAGATTTTAGCTATCAACTCACTAGATCAACTAAAAGATAAAATTTCAAAAGTAATTGTAATGGTACTTGTTGTTGGATTTTTTCAAAAAGTTGGATACACACAATATGATGGCGCATTAGATATGTTATACTTCGCCCTATCAATCACTGCTGTAGCAGTTGGACTTTTTTTCTTAGGAAAAGTTGGAAAAAAGTAAAAATTTAAACATAAAATAAAGTAATATTACTAAAATAAGAGAATTAAAAAGGATACCAATGAGTAAAATATTTGTAGATGCATGTTTGGGTAAAGAAACCCCCTACACTCCAGTTTGGATGATGAGACAGGCTGGAAGATATCTTCCAGAGTATATGGCAGTAAGAGCTGAGGCTGGAAACTTTTTAAATCTTTGTCATGATCCAAAAAAAGCAGCAGAGGTAACTATTCAACCTTTAGATATTGTTGGTGTTGATGCTGCAATTTTATTTAGTGATATTCTTGTTATTCCTGATGAGATGGGGATGGATTTATCATTTATTAAAGGGGAGGGTCCTAAATTTAGTGACCCACTTACCTCTCAAGCTGATTTAGATAGACTAATTGGTGGTGACGCGGCAGCTTCTAAACTTACTTATGTTTACGATACTATTAAACTTCTTCGTGAACAACTAGATGAGAGAGGGGATGAGATAGCTCTTATCGGATTTACTGGTGCTCCATGGACTCTTGCTACATACATGATAGAAGGACAAGGCACTAAAACTTATAATATTTGTAAAAAGATGATGTACTCTAATCCTAAACTTTTACACAACATACTTGCAAAAGTAACTGAAGTTGTAAAGCTTTATATGGAAAAACAAATTCAAAGTGGTATAGATGTAGTTCAAATTTTTGATTCATGGGCGGCTGCTATTGAGCCAGATTTATATGATGAATTTTCTTGGAAATATATGGTAGAGATTGCTGAGTATTTAAAAGAAAAATATCCACATATTCCAGTTATCATGTTCCCTAAAGGTATCCCTGCATTTTTAGATAAAGTATATGGAAACTTTGATGTATTTGGTGTTGATTGGTCAACTCCAATGGAGCTTGCAAAAGAAAAACTTGGAGACAAGTATGTTCTTCAAGGAAATATGGAACCTTGTAGATTGTACTCAAAAGAGATGATTACAGAATCTGTACAAAAAATTCAAGACACTATGGGTACTTCAAGACATATTTTTAACTTGGGTCACGGAATTCTTCCAGATGTTCCAGTTGAAAATGCTATACACTTTGTTAGTGAATGTCAAAGAGTTAGTAAAAAATAGTGAAAACCATCTTTGGTCCCATTAGCTCAAGAAGATTTGGTTCTTCTTTGGGTGTTGACCTCTCTCCATTTTTAAAACAATGCAACTTTGATTGTCTTTATTGCGAACTAGCTCCAAGCGCTAGTGTTTCTAAACAAGAAAATATTGTTGAAGTAAAAACCATCATAGATGAACTTAAAACTCACCTAAATGAGCATATAGATGTTATAACTCTAACTGCAAACGGTGAACCTACACTCTATCCCTACATCGATAATCTAATCGATGAGATAGATAAAATAAAAGGCTTAACTGAAACTTTAATTCTTACAAATTCGGCAACGCTTAGTGATGAAAAGGTATTTAACTCACTTTTAAAACTAGACCAAGTCAAGCTTTCTCTTGATGCAATAAGTAAAGATGTATTTAATAAAATTGATAGACCTCATGTAAATATAGATATATCCAACCTGGTATCAAAAGTTATAGATTTTTCGCAAATATTTAAAGGAAAACTATTTATAGAGATACTTTTTGTTTATGGCTTAAATGACAACAAAGAGGAGATTAAAAAACTCAATGATGTTTTAACTAAAATCAAATGCGACAGGATAGACTTAGGAACTATAGACAGGCCACCAGCATATCCTGTAAGCGGAATCAGCTATAAAGAGTTGCACGATATATCTTTAATGTTTGATAGTGCTTTACCTATCCATATAGCATCAAGAATACACGCAGAACCAAACAACTCATACTATAGTGATGAAGAGATAATGAACACCTTAGACAAAAGACCATTAACAATGGATGACATAAACCTACTCTTTGATGAAGATAGCAAAAAGCGTTTAATTTCACTCATAGATGATGGAAAAATAGAAAAAAAAGCTGTAGCAAACCTCGAATTTTTAGTTCCTCATGACAATATGAAAAGAAAAAAACAAAAAACATAGTAAATTTTCAAATATACCCTGTTTTTGCTTGACAAATGTCGAGTCATAAAGTATAATTTCGGCTCAATTAAACACACATTCCGGATTAGCTCAGCGGTAGAGTAGGTGACTGTTAATCACTTGGTCACTGGTTCGAATCCAGTATCCGGAGCCATAGATAAAACCCCTTACACACGAACTTTCAAACATTTTCATTTTAAGTTTTCCAAAAACACGTTTAAAAAAACAAAAATTTTACAATTTATCTAAAAATTATCAATTTTAAATCAAGGCATATTCTAAATATTTTTGTTTTAGATATAATTGAAATGTGAAAACTAAAATAGAACTCGAATAAACAGCCATAAAATATTTGAAAGAAAATAAAGGGCATTTATTTAAGAGCTATCTTGATACTAAATTTCCTATAGATGAAAAAATAGCATATTTTACAGCTGGACCAAGTGGTGCAGGTAAAACTGAGTTTATCCAAAAATTTATAGAAATTGAAACTAATCTACTACATTTAGATATAGATGTAGTTCGAGATTTTTTTAAATCTGTTGGATACAATGGAAAAAACAGTGATATATTTCAGAAGCCTGCAAGTTGGGGTGTTCAATTTTTGTTTGATGAAGCAATAAAGAATAGAAATCTTTCCCTTGTAATTGATTCAAACTTGTCTCATTTTCAAACAGCTAAAGAAAATATGTTAAAATTACTAAAGCAGAATTATAAAATTGAAATATTTTATGTATACAATGATTTAGAAAAATGTTTTTTATATACTAAAAAAAGAGAATCAGTAACTTCTAGAGTTGTTCCTGAAGATGTATTTTTTAAGAGTGTACTTAAATCAAGAAGTACAGCCTATGAAATAAAAAAGCTATTTTTAGAAGATATTATTTTAAATGTTATAGATAAAAGAGATAATAACTATTATGAAAATATTAGCTATGATAAATTTATAGAGATAATACCAAAATATGAGGAATCAAGATGACTAAACCTATGAACCCACTATTAAAGCAAGAAAATAGACAAGAGTTGATTCAACAAGCTATGCAATCTATATCAGATAAACAAGCGCAAATGATAAAGCAAGCTGATAAAATAATTGCTGATGTAGCTATATTTGAAGATAGTGTTCACAAGCAATTTATTTCGTATACAGGGCAGCATTAAAGCAGCAATCATTAAATGCAACTAAATGAACTCAATTCTAAACTAATTTTTTTAGAATCTCAAAAAAAATCAATTGAAAATGAGATACTAGAAACAAAACAGACTATAGAAAAATTATCTCCATTCTCCAAACAACAAAAAATATCTTTATTTAAATCACTATTCATAGCTCGTGAAGATGTTTACCCAACTTACTGGATAAGTAAAGATGGAACTAAAAAAGGTTATTCTCCAGCAACATTTACTTTTAGAGGTCAAGACTATATCCCAATAAATGATAACATAATTCAAAAACACTTAGAGGGTAAAATAAGATTAGGGACTTATGCAGTTATAAACCAAACTATGGCTAAATTTTTAGTGATAGATTTAGATAAAGCAGATTTTATAGAAGATACAAGAGCTATAAATAAAATTTGTAAAGAGCTAAATATTATTCCTCTCATTGAACTCTCAAAATCAGGAAATGGTATCCATATTTGGTTTTTCTTTGAAACTTTAGTTAGTGCGAGCAGTGTTAGAAAATTAGGAGATATTTTAATTACAAAAGCCATGGATATAGCAAATAGTATAGACATGAGCAGTTACGATAGAATGTTTCCCAATCAAGATTTCGTAGCTCCTGATGCACTTGGAAATTTAGTTGCACTACCTTTACAATATACCTCACGAACTGAAAATAAAACTGTATTTATAGATATTGATACTATGCATCCTTTTCCTGAGCAATGGAATGTTTTAAAAACTGTATCAAAAATATCTTCAATAAAATTATCAAATCTTTTACAAACTAACATTATTCAAAATTTAAATGAACTAGATTCATTAATGCCATGGGAGATAAAACAAAATATACCAATTTCATTTCCTAAAATAACTAAGGCAGTTATACATGAAGCACTTTATATTGAAAAAATGGAATTATCTAAGACACTTTTAAATACTCTGCAAAGATTAACATCATTTACTAATCCTGAATTTTATATCCGTCAAAATCTTAGAAAATCAACTTTTAATACTCCAAGAGTTATTTCATTTTTTAACATGAATGAAAAATATGTGATTTTACCTAGAGGACTAATAAGCAAAGTGCAACATCTTTTTCAATCAAATAATGCTTCATTAATTATTGAAGATAAAAGATTTATCAAAAAGATAGATAAACCAAAGTTAGCCATAAAACTAAGAGACAACCAAAAAACCGCATTTAATAAAATACTAAGAAATGATTATGCTCTGTTAATTGCACCTCCAGGATTTGGTAAAACTGCTATAGCTTCGGCTATTATTGCAAAAAGAAGACTAAATACACTTATTTTAGTTCATAAAATCACTTTATTGGAACAGTGGGCGGATAGATTAAGTGAATATTTTGAAATAGATAAGAATAATATAGGGCAACTAGGTCAGGGTAAGAAGAAATTAACATCAAATATTGATATAGCAATGTTGCAATCACTAAAAAACAGACCAGAACTAATAGAAGATTATTCACAAATAATAGTAGATGAAGCTCATCATATTCCAGCTGTATCCTTTGAGGTACCTCTTAAAAAATTCAGAGGGAAATATGTAGTTGGATTAAGTGCTACTCCAAAAAGACAAGATGGCATGCATCCGATTATGTTTATGCAGTGTGGAGAAATTGTACATGAGGTTAAAAGAGATAAAGAACTGACTCATACATTAAAAAGTATTCGTACAAAATTTGAAGCTTATGAGAATGAATTTATCATGATACTTGGAGAACTTATAGAAAATTTTGAGAGAAATAAGTTAATTATAAGTGAAATTGAAAAACTTGCAAATAGAAAAATCCTTATTATTAGTGAGAGAATAGAGCATCTCAATATTTTATATTATGGACTTAAAAATAGAAATATAAAATCAACTTTGCTGTATGGTGGAATGGGTACAAAAATTCAAAGAGTAGCTTTAAAAGAAGCTCATAATGCAAATATTATTTTATCTACTAGTGGATATATTGGAGAGGGTATTGACTTTGCTCATCTAGATACTATTGTATTTACAATGCCAATCTCATATCAAGGTAGAATAATTCAATATTTAGGAAGAATTGGAAGACGTGGTCAGAAGTGTTTGGCTATTGATTTTGTAGATGAAAATGTTCCTATGCTTAAATCTAGTTTTGCTAAGAGACTTAAAGGATATAAGCAAATGGGTTATAAACATGTTAGTAATGAAAAAAGTTCTTTAAATTTATTTACTTAAGTCCTTGATAAATTCGAAAAATATGATTAGATTTAATAGATATATATATGGTGCAAATTCTGATTATGGAATATTTTTAATATTAAAAGTGAAAAAGAAAAGTTCAATGAGAAAATGCAAAATTATCAATATTATAGGGAAAAAAATTACAGTTATGGGAATTAATTGTAAGAATTAATTGGAAGATGAAAACAAGTTACGCATAGTTTTAAAAAACCTAAAAAAGTAAATTAACTTCGTTTATGCTACAATATTATGTATAACAGAAAAGGAGCCTGCATATGTATACCATTAAACTTGATGTAAATGATACTATCTATGACAAAGTAATGTTTTTTTTAAAAAATGTACCAGTTAAAAACTTAGAAGTAAAAAAAATAGATGATACTGAATCTCAAAAAAAAGATGATATAGTAAGCTTTTTTCAATCAAGTCCTTTAAAAGGTGAGCTACACCTAAAAAGAGAAAATGAAATATATAACGAAAAAGTTACTTTTTGAAATATTTACTCGATACAAATATTATTTCTGAATTTATATCTAAAACTCCCAATCAAAATGTCATTGATTATATTTTAGCTCTTGATGAGAATGATTTATACTTATCTGTAATAACTATTGGGGAGATTAAAGCTGGTATTGAAAAGCTTGATAACGGTAGTAAAAAAGAAAAATTATTGTATTGGTTAGAAAATGATTTACTAGATAGATTTCAAAATAAAATCATAGATATAGATACCGAAGTTATGCTTCAATGGGGTGCAATAAACCATAGACTAAAACAGCTAGGCAAACCATTACCAATTATGGATTCGTTAATTGGAGCTACAAGTGAAATGAAAAATTTTATTTTAATAACGAGAAACGAAAAAGACTTTAAAAACTTAAATATTAAAGTGATTAATCCTTTTCTTTAAATCTTTGATAAATCGTACAATATGATTAGATTTAAATAAATATGATGTCTGTTAATCACTTGGTCACTGGTTCGAATCCAGTATCCGGAGCCATACACAAACCCCCTAAAACATGAACTTTCAAACACTTTTTATCTCAAATTTAAGTTTTCTAAAAATACATTAAGTCCGTCGTAAGTCCGTCCAATAATATAAACATTGATGAGATATGAGTATGTAAATATACTTTATTCTTAAAATATATTTCATTGCAGTACGACAGATAATAGAAATTAAGCATAAATTAGTGTATATTATCCTATATAACATGATGTATAATATGCAGTTAGTAAGCTTATCATACTAAAGCCCTACACATAGAACTTAACGCACCTAAATATATTCAAAAAACATCTTTCAACATATTTTTCCTACTTATTACTATTATTCAATCATCAATCACTTAGTTTTATATAATAAAAGTAATAATTAACAAAAGGTTTACTATGTCAGAGAAAAAAGCAGGTCGTCCACCATTAAAAGACGAATCAGAAAAACAAGATAAAAAAGTAATGTTGTCTTTTACAGAAAAAAGATATGATGAGTTGAAAAAAATGCAGGTGCTTTTAAATCAAGCT